>NZ_CP193898.1:2452500-2752500 GCF_050858885.1 Sporosarcina sp. A2
GTCAAGGCCTGCAATTGCGATTTCTTCACGAAGAATATAATCTGCTTCACGGACAATGTTAAGCTTCTCTTCAGTTACTTCACCAAGTACACGTACACCTAGACCCGGTCCAGGGAACGGCTGACGGTTGTAGATGTCTTCAGGTAATCCAAGTTCTTTACCTACGTTACGAACTTCGTCTTTGAACAATGCTTTTAGAGGCTCGATCAATTCAAAGTCCATATCTTCTGGTAATCCACCAACGTTGTGGTGAGATTTAATGACTTCAGCAGTTGCTGTACCACTCTCGATGATATCGGCATAGATTGTACCTTGTGCAAGGAAATCAATACCTTTTAGCTTAGCTGCTTCTTCGTCGAATACACGAATGAATTCGTTACCGATAATTTTGCGTTTTTCTTCTGGATTTGTAACACCAGCAAGCTTGTCCAAGAAGCGCTTTGCAGCATCTACTTTAATGAAGTTCATGTTGAACTTCGTGCTGAATGTATCTACAACACTTTCAACTTCACCTTTACGCAACAAACCATGATCGACGAAGATACATGTTAACTGATCTCCGATAGCACGATGGATGAGTGTTGCAACTACTGAAGAATCGACACCGCCGCTTAGTGCGCAAAGAACATTGCGATTACCGACTTGTTCACGAATCTTTTCGATTTCAACTTCAATGAAGCGCTCCATTGACCATTCGCCTGTTGGCTTACAAATTGAGCGAAGGAATGTGCGAAGAATTATTTCTCCGTTTTCAGCGTTCTCCATTTCAGGATGGAATTGAACACCGAAGAGTCCCTTTTCAACATTTTCAATTGCAGAGATATGACCATGCTCATCTTTCACAGTTGCTGTGAAGCCTTCAGGTAGGTCAGTAATTTTTTCTGTTCCACCGATATGCGCTGCAAATGACTCACTAATTCCAGCGAACAAAGTAGAAGTTCCTTCAACTGTCAGCGTAGATGCTGCACCATGAGCTTCCATTGTAGCTGTCTTACCACCGAATTGTTGTGCAATAATTTCAAGCCCTGAACCGATTCCAAGGACTGGGATTCCTAATGCAAAGATTTCAGGATCGATGTCTGCGTCCATTTTAGTATCTCCACCAGACAAGACAATTCCAGCTGCGTGCATGTTACGAATTTCTTCCGCCGTTACTGTGTGCGGGTAAAGCTCACTGTAGACGCCTAAATCGCGAATAACACGTGTAATTAGTTGGTTGTATTTGCTACCTAAATCCAAAACTACGATTTTTTCTTGGTCTGACAATAATGGAGCTGCTGACATAAAATCCACCTCTTCTTATTTTTATTTCAAGTATGCCCTTAAAACAGAGAAAGACGCGTTAGAAAGTAAACTCTTTCTGCGCGTCTTCTGCTTCTATCGAAATCTATGGAATAACGAAAACAGACCACGGATTATCCGTAGCTGCATTCGCTAACATAGACAGGTCTTTTGCGGTGACCTGGTAGAAACATCCGAACCATATTATCGGACCTATATGAGAGCATTCAAGTATTTTTCTTCCTGTCGTCATTCTACTTGCATTTTGTCGAAAAATCAACCGGTTGCCCCAATGATTAAGTCTTCCCACATTTCACTCAACTCATCCCAATTTTGCTCGCTATCCAGTTGACCATATAGCCCTTTTTCGTACATCGCTGTCAGCATACTCATCTTGTTATCCCCACGCATTCGGTCCACTTGTTTGGCATAGGTGGCTAGCGTCATACCTGAAGGCTTTTCGATGTCAATTCGATTCAAATGTTTTAATAGTTGCTCATATTGGAAAACAAAGGTCTCCCAGTTGCCCGCCTTCTTACGACTTCGACGTACAGCTATGCGTGACAACCATCTTTTACGTGTTTGATAAAGTGCTCCCGCAATAACAGCAATCGTAATCCCTATAACAGTAGTGATTGCTACTCCAGACCGAAGCCAATCGGGTATGATTTTCAGCAACCACGGTTCGTGCGCTCTTTTACGCTTTGCAGCTTGAGCAGCTTGCTCCTGCTTTTTCTTTTCTGGTTGTTTAAGTAGTTCAGGCTCTTTCACGTCATTATCTTCTAATTCAATATCAAAATTGACATTAGAGATGCCGTTAAAACCGATAGTTGGCTCAAATGGCATCCATCCATACCCTGGCATAAAAGCTTCGACCCATGAATGAGCTTGGTTATTCGTCACTTTGTAATACTTCTCTCGATCATCGTCAAGAAATTGTTCTCCCGGTGCGAATCCTTTTACCCAACGAGCAGGAATCCCGACAGAACGAAGCATGACGACCATCGAAGAACTGAAATTATCACAATATCCCCGTTTCGATTCAAACAGGAATTGATCAACATAATCTTGACTTTCCTCGGGAATGGCAACATTATCTCGTGCATAGACAAAACCACTTTTCCCGAAATAACTCTCGATAGCTTGTGCTTTTTGATATAAGCTCGGTGAGTCTTTTGTTATTTCTTCTGCAAGTTTCCACACTCGATCTGGCAATTCCATTGGTAAGCTAAGATATTCATCCAACTCCTCATTAAGCGGTTCCAGCATCTTCCTATTCGTTTCTCGTAGTTTTTTCAAACTGTATTCAGGCTCTTCAAATTGTGTCTGGTAGGTAAGTTCGAAAGGGTCAGCTCCATTTAACTCGAGCTTTCCACTTCTTTCTTCCAAGGAGTATAAATATGCTTCGTCTGTCTTCAACTCCTGAAAACCATATGGATACGGAATAATCGGTAAGTATTCAAACAACTCTACATTAGCAAGTTTTATTGGTTCTATCGGCTCTTCAGTATTTATCGAACCAGAGTATATCCAGGATTCATAATCTGAATTCCCGCCTGCTGATTGAACCCAACCTTTTGTCGTATACGTATTTTTCGTCTCCATCTTCCAATATTGTCTAGAATCCACGTAGGCTTCAAACACCAACGTATCATCTTGTTTGAATGGCCCACCGAGTTCAGTATCATCTGGGTCATAACCTACCTTTGAAATACCAGATCCGGTTCCACCACCTGACTCTCCAATACCTGCTGCAGATCGGATATAAGGAACAGGATCTGGCCAGGATGGTTCCTTGATTGGGACGAGGATAGCAATGATTGCTACAAGAACAATTACGGCACCTAAAGGAATTACCGCTTTCACGTAGCCGGATAAGGATAATTGCGTATTTGTTTTAGCGGATAAACGAAGCGGAAACATCAAACCTAATAGTAATAAACCAATAATCATCACTCGTAATATTGCAAAGGATGCGTCAAACGCTGTAAACGTATCTACAACGGATAGAAAGACTACGGTCATTCCGAAGAAAAGCAGAATCGATTTTCGATACTCGATCCAGAAGCGGATTAAGTACGAAATCATCCATAGCAATACGAAGAACAATCCGGTTCTAAACAGATAGGAAATCTCCATCCATTCACCCGTCCAGATTAACGAAAGACTTTGCCCTACTTCTCCGATCGTCGCTTCCATGGCTCCGAGTGATAACCACTCATTTCCGTAAAATACGTACTGAAGCGAAAGAAGAATGTAGACGATTTTTACCGGTGCACCAACCCATATCGGTACATGAAACATTCCCATCAACAAAGACAAACCGATGAATCCATAAAAATGCCCGATATGTCCAGTGCTCGTCAATTCCTCAACCGGTTTCAACCATTCAATCGTTAAGAAAAATGCTAGCACATACAATAGTAGGAGAACCCACTTATCGTTCCGCAGTTCTTTCACGCTTTTGCCACCTCCTGAAACGAACGCTCAAATTGTTCTGCAGTAAGCATATGAACTGTGACACCGAGCGCTTTGGCCGCCTTTACATTTTGAGCAACGAAGTCAGGTAACGGTTCGTTAGATGTTCTTACGACAAAACAATAGACAGGTTGAGCACGTGATGCGCTCAAAATAGAGCGTAAAAATACCGCATCTGGATTACCGGATATTAACACAATCGCGCCTGCTCCTTGTAAAGCAACTGTATAATTCGGCTTCTTTGACTGCGGTCCTTCTAACGGCCGCAAGCGTGCCAATTGCGTCAGCGCTTTTCGAAGCTGTCCGTCGGTTGCAATAGTACTAATTACTGAATTCGAAGCGTCTGTCGTTAAAAAGGTTAAATCTGCTTTACGCTCCGAAGCTTCTTTTAGAATCGAAGCAGCAAATCGAATCTGTTCTTCCAATGTCTTTGAAGCACGCGCATCCAGCAACAAAGTAACATGCTCCCCTTGTCGATTTTCAAATTCTTTCGTCATTAGATTTTGTGTGCGTGCGAACGACTTCCAGTGGATCCAGGCAATTCGGTCTCCAGGTTGATATTCTCTCACGCTAGTTGCGACGGATGTCTCCTTTATGAGTGAAAACGGAGATTTTGCAGACCCTCTATCTTGATGTGAACCTATAGGAATATAGTGAACGGACTTCGTTTCCGGAAAAATCAGCAACGAATTCCCACCTTTTGCAATTAGATTCTCCTTCTTTTTAATCCACCCGAAAAAATCTGCGATTTCCACATGCACAGGTAAAAATTGATGCTCTCCTCGATGTTTTCCTAATAACTCGTACTGGAGAACAACCTCTTTTTTCCCACCCATTACGAATAAACGAGACGATTCTCCCCTCACAGAAGACGCAAAACCATCTCCTTCTCGCTCTTGAACTAGTAAATATAAAAGAGGAAACCAAAAATTCTTTTCAATACGAAGCGTTACGATCGTCGTTTCACCAATACCTAGTAACGACTTCTGAGTAGTCCTCGTAATCGTCATCTTTTTAAGCGGATACACCATAATGATTAGCGCATAGAGTGCAAATGGTAGGATGAAGTAAAAAATGGTCCAGCTTGCCATACCTCCTTGAAACATGGCAAACGAATAAGCCCCACCTAGGACAAGCAAAACAAATAATGCTTGTAAAATGAGGGACGTACGCTTCCAAGTCATATGGAGCTCGCCTTCACTACGGGTACACGAACTTTCGCTAAAACATCCGTTAACACGTGTTCAATGGATTGACCGCCGTATTCTGCATCAGGATGTAAAATAATACGATGGCTGAATGCGAATGGCAATAGGAATTGGACATCGTCCGGTGTCACGTAATTTCTATTATGAATAAGCGCATACGCTTGGCACGCTTTCATCAGTCCAAGCGAGCCACGTGGACTAACCCCTAAGTAAACGGATGCATGGTCACGTGTTGCTGTCGCACAATCTACGATATAGGTTTTCACTGTTGTATCGACAATTACTTTTGAAGCAACGACTTTTAATTCTAGTAACTCATCAAGTGTTACAGCTGGTGTCAACTGCTCAATTGGACGTTTCGAATCTGCACGAGAAAGCACTTCAATTTCTTCAGATCTCGTCGGATAACCCATCTTTAATTTAAATAAAAATCGATCCATTTGTGCTTCTGGAAGCGGATATGTACCTTCATATTCAATAGGATTCTGCGTAGCCATCACAAAGAAAGGCTGCGGTAGTTTCAGCGTTTTTCCATCGATGGTAATTGATGACTCTTCCATTCCTTCAAGTAACGCCGCCTGAGTTTTAGGGGAAGTTCGATTGATTTCATCGGCTAATACAATATTCCCAACGATTGGGCCTGGTCTAAACTCAAATTCCATGCGTTGAGGATTGTAGATAGATACACCTAGCACATCTGAAGGTAGTAAATCAGGCGTAAATTGGATTCGTTTAAATATCGCCCCGATAGACGTAGCAAGTGATTTTACCAATACCGTTTTCCCGACTCCCGGTACATCTTCAAGTAATACATGTCCACCTGCTAATAGTGCGGTTAAACTAAGTTCACTAATATCCCGCTTCCCTACAATCGTTCGCTCAATATTTGTTAAAATTGCATCGATTTTATCTATATGTGACATTCGACTTCCCCCTAGCTCAATGAGTGGATACTATTACAGTTCTATCCATCATACCGGAAGTAGTGTGGTCCGACAAATTAATTTGCAAAACAAACAGAATTGATTGTCAATAAAAAAACCTCTCAAAAACAATGAGAGGTTTTCACACTTTTATTTCCAGAATTCATCGAATACAGTTATCGGTAAATGACGCTTATGTTGAGAACGGAGATAATGTGCTTCAATAGTGCGACGTGCGTCGTCAGGAATAGATTTACCTTCCAAGTAGTCATCGATGTGCTGATATGTCACACCTAGCGCGACTTCGTCAGGTAGTGCAGGCTTGTCTTCCTCTAAATCTGCTGTCGGAACTTTTTTGTATAATTGCTCAGGGCAACCGAGATTACGAAGCATTGCTTTACCTTGACGTTTGTTCAAACGAGCTAGCGGTGTCACATCTGCTGCTCCATCCCCAAACTTGGTGAAGAACCCAGTGATTGCTTCTGCAGCATGGTCGGTACCGATGACAGCACAATGATGGAACGCGGCAATTGAAAATTGAACTTTCATTCGTTCCCTTGCCTTTTCATTCCCTTTTTCAAAATCAGATAAAGCTATCCCGGCTTCGTCAAGTGCATGGCGACTTGCATCTACAGCTTCTTTAATATTCACTGTGTACGTAGTTGTTGGTTCGATGAATCGCAACGCATCTTGACAATCTTCTTCATCGAATTGAGTACCATAAGGTAATCTCACGGCGATGAATCGATAACGGTCAGTATCCAGTTCTTCGTTTAATTCATTGACAGCAAGCTGCGCAAGTTTCCCAGCTAGTGTTGAATCTTGTCCTCCGGATATTCCAAGTACGTACCCTTCTAAAAACGTATTTTTCTTCAAATACTCTTTCAGGAAGTTGACAGAGACGCGGACTTCTTCATGCGCATCGACTTCCGGCAGCACATGCAATTCTTGAATAATTCGCTGTTGTAATTCATTCACTTTCAGCCACTCCTATTCGTTGATGAAGTCACTAACCATTTCCTGGACTTCTTGAATATTTCGCATCTTATTATCCCAGCACTTCTGACTCAAATCAACAGGATACTCTTCTGGATTAAGCGACCGTTTGTATTCATCCCACAACAGACTTAAGTTGTCTTTAGCATACTTCTGAATCTCTTCTATTGTTGGTGACTCATAGATCACTTCACCTTTTGTGATTACTTTTTCGTGAAGGTCACGTGCTTCAAAGTTTGTGACGAACTTAGAGATGAACGTGTGGACTGGATGGAACATCTTGATACGCTTCTCTTCATTCGGGTCTTCATCAAACATCGCAATGTAGTCCCCTTCAGCTTTGCCATTTTCTTTGTCGATAATCCGGTACAATTTCTTTCTTCCAGGAGTCGTCACTTTTTCAGCATTGGAAGAAATCTTGATAGTATCGACCATTTCGCCATTTTCGCCTTCAATAGACACTAGCTTGTATACAGCGCCTAAAGCTGGTTGGTCATAAGCGGTAATCAGCTTAGTACCGATTCCCCAAATATCGACTCGGGCACCTTGTGCTTTCAAGTTTAGGATCGTGTATTCATCCAAATCGTTTGAAACAACGATTTTTACGTCTTCAAATCCAGCTTCGTCTAATATACGACGCGCTTCTTTAGATAAGAAGGCAATATCCCCGCTGTCTAAACGAATTCCAACGAAATTGATGCTATCGCCAAGTTCTTTCGCAACTTTAATAGCTGTCGGTACTCCAATTTTCAATGTATTGTACGTATCCACGAGGAACACACAATCACGATGACGCTTCGCATAAGCATGGAATGCGTTGTACTCACTCTTATAGGCTTGTACAAGAGAATGTGCATGTGTACCGCTTGGATGGATACCGAATAACTTTCCTGCACGAACATTACTCGATCCTTCAACGCCGCCAATCACTGCTGCGCGTGCACCCCAAATCGCCGCATCCATTTCGTGCGCACGACGACTTCCAAATTCCAAAACCATTTCGTCTTTCACAACTTGTTTAATACGGCTTGCTTTTGTCGCAATTAGCGTCTGGTAATTCACAATGTTTAACAGAGCCGTCTCAATAAGTTGAGCTTCAGCAAGTGTCGTTTCAATTCGCATAATCGGTTCGTTTCCAAACACTGTTTCTCCTTCTTTCATGGAATACAGGTCTCCGGTGAAACGGACATCCTTCAAATAGTCGAGGAAGTCACTTTCATAATGTAGTTCGTTTTTTAAGTAAGCAATGTCGCTATCTGTAAACTTTAATTCTCGTAAATACTCCAGTGCACGCTCAAGTCCAGCAAAAATCGCATAACCATTACCAAATGGTAACTTTCTAAAATACAATTCAAAAATTGCTTTCTTATTATGGATGCCTTCCGACCAATACGTTTCCATCATGTTAATTTGATATAAATCTGTATGTAATGCCAAGCTATCATCTGTGTAGTTTGAACTCACGTCAATTCGCCTCTTCCAATAGTTGTGTCGATCATTTACATTTACTTTACCCTGTTTCATCTAGCTCATAACTCATCCAAAAACCTTTAAACCAACAGCTCCTCCGATAATGCAACTCAAGAACAGCATGCGCTTCCACCCAGCTGATTCCTTGAAGAATATAACGCCAAGTAATACAGCACCTACAGCACCAAATCCTGTCCAGACCGCATAAGCCGTTCCCATCGAAATCGAACGCATTGCGAGTGATAAAAAGACAAATCCTCCACCAAACGACATAACGAGGAGAAGCAATCGGAAAGGTGTTTTTTTCTGGATAAACAAGTTAATGCACATGACACCTAAGATTTCACCGAAACTCGCGATGACCAAAAAGATCCAAGCCAACGCTAGCCACCTCCTTGAGTTCGCTCATCATTACCAGATGTGAGCTTTATACCAACTACTCCAAAGAGAATCAGTCCAATGAACAAAAAGCTAATGCGACTCATTTGCGTGTGGAATACAAAGAAATCGACTAGAACGATTGCGGCTGCACCACTTCCAGTGAAAACTGCATACACGGTTCCAGAAGGCAATTGCTCACAAGCTTTGATGATAAAATAAAAGCTGAAGATAATAGCAAGACCCGTACCAGCCCATTCCAACATACTGTTTGCGTGTCGAAGGCCAACAACCCAGAACACTTCTACAATCGCCGAGAACATGACGTAAATCCAAGCCATCACGGAAGCCTCCTGACTCCTACTTAAACTAAGTACAAGTATATCAAATTCCACAAATAAGTCATCTATCACTATTGCTATCTATAACTAGGCGTGTTATTATCTGAACAATCACTTTCCTTACAATTTAATAAATACTTCTTATCCAGAGAGACGGAGGGACTGGCCCTTTGATGTCTCAGCAACCAGCCATTAATGGTCCAGGTGCTAATTCCAGAGGATGCTTCGTGCATTCTGCAGATGAGAGCCGACTCCGTGAGTATGCACAGAAGGCCCTCTTCCACAATCAGAGGGTCTTCTTTTTGTATAAATATAGCCATTTAGGCGTTAAAGGGCGGGATTGAGATCACAATTGACACACAGACGGATTTGCTAACTGCACTCACGACGTTGAAAACAAAGGAATGGGTGGATCTCACTCATACATTTGGACCGGATTCTCCACACTTTTTCATGTTTGAAGATGCCGAGTTCAAAACGCTTTTTTCCCATAATGACGGTTTTTTTGCACAGCAATTCAGCTTTGCTGGACAATATGGCACACACATCGATGCTCCTATCCACTTCGTACGTGATACGCGTTACTTAGATGAATTGGAATTGAAAGAACTAGTGTTGCCGTTAGTCGTCCTCGATTTCTCAAAAGAAGCGCAAGCTAATCAAGATTTCACGTGTTCAAAAGAAGACATTTTAGCTTTCGAAGACACACATGGCAAAATTGAAAGCGATACATTTGTTGCGTTGCGGACTGACTGGAGTAAACGCTGGCCTGACGCAGAAACGTTCTGTAACAAAGATGCGGACGGGAATAACCGAATTCCTGGTTGGGGATTAGACGCCTTACAATTTTTGTTTGAAGAGCGCGGAGTGAAAGCGGTCGGACACGAAACATTCGATACCGATTCCGCGGCCGATTTCCGGAAGAATGGTGCACTCCACGGTGAGTATTATGTATTGGAACAAGATACGTACCAGATTGAACTATTGACGAACTTGGACAAATTACCAACACGCGGTGCAGTCATTTTCAATATTGTCCCGAAGCCTGAAAAGGCATCCGGCTTCCCTGTACGCTCTTTTGCGATCCTTCCATAAATATAAACAAGCAGTCTGCAAGGTACATGCAGACTGCTTGTTTTATTATGCTTCTTTAGGTGAATGTATTTCTGTCATGCGCTCGTAGAAGTCCACGAAGTTGTCCACAACGGAATCTAAGAAAGCGACGGTCGACTCATCTGTTAACTCGTCTTCTTCGTTGAGTTTGTTATGAATTCCACCGATGTACACTTCATTGTTTGGCAAAATTAGTGGTGAAAGTGCTGGGTTGGACAAAATATCACGTAAGTGAATTTGAGCACGCACACTTCCGAAAACACCCATTGACGACCCAACGATGAACGCCGGTTTATTGCGCAACGTTGCTTCTCCGCCACGTGATAACCAGTCAATCGCATTTTTCATAGCGCCGGGAATAGAAAAGTTGTATTCAGGAACCGCAAACAATACTGCGTCAGAATCTTTCACATCCTCTTTGAATGCATGCGCATTCGTAGGTGGTTCACTTTCTGTATCTACAGAAAACATTTCCACGTCGTTGATAGAAACGAGGGAGATGTCCAACCGGTCGGCATAACGCTTTTTCATGAAGTTGACCAATCTTTTATTGTAGGAAGTAGAACTCGTACTCCCGATAATTGCTTTTACTCGTATTGTCATGATTTTGAACTCCTTTTTTCTCGTTAAAGATTTTTCTGCTCCCTAAGGATATCACTTTCAAGCGCTTCTATTAACTATTCTGCTCAACAAGTGGATACTTATGAGTGCTTCTTTCTTAAAAACGGAAAATCCCCACCTTCTCCTTGTTAAGGATAGGTGGGGATTACAAATCATTTCAAGATCTTAGTATGCTCGTGCAAACCAAACTGTGTGTGTTGCTTCTTTTCCACAGTTAATGCATGTATGTTTTTCAACAGGCGGATTGAACGGAATGTTACGTGTTGTGAACTTCGTTTCTTCCTTTACATGTTCTTCACAAGCATCATCTCCACACCATCCAGCAAGGATCCAGCCTGGAATTTCGTTATTTTCTTTTGAAGTTGTAATATGCGATTTAAGCTCATCCAATGTTTCAATAGACGTGTGAGAATTCTCATCACGGAATGCACGCGCTTTTACTAGCAATCGGCTTTGCATTGTTGTCAATTGGTTTTCAATTTCAGCAACCAATCCTTCCAATGCAACAGTTTCTTTACCTTCTTCATCACGCACTTTCATCATTGCTGTTGCATTATCCAAATCACGTGGTCCAAGTTCAATGCGGACTGGTACTCCCTTTAGCTCCCACTCGTTAAATTTATAACCTGGAGACTGATCAGAGTCATCTAAACGGACGCGAATCCCTTTTACTTTTAACTCTGCATAGAGTTCATCAAGCTTCTCCATGATTGCAGGGTTCTTTTTCCAAGGACCTACTGGAATAAGGACAACTTGAGTTGGCGCTACACGTGGCGGCAATACAAGCCCTTGCTCATCCCCATGAACCATAATGACAGAACCAATTAGTCGTGTTGACGTTCCCCATGAAGTTGTATGAACGAATTCATGCTTATTTTCTTTTGTTAGGTATTTAATATCGAATGCTTCTGCGAATTTTGTACCCAAGTAATGTGACGTTCCTGCTTGTACCGCTTTCCCGTCTTTCATCATTGCTTCAATCGAGAATGTATCAACAGCTCCTGCGAAACGCTCTGAAGGTGTTTTTTGACCTTCGTAAACAGGAATTGCCAGAAGTTCTTCAACGACTTCTTTATAGATGTTCAACATTTGCATCGTCTCATGACGCGCTTCTTCTTCGTTAACGTGTGCAGTGTGCCCTTCCTGCCAGAGGAATTCAGATGTACGAATGAATGGCAATGTCTTCTTTTCCCAACGGAATACGTTTGCCCATTGGTTGATGAGTACAGGAAGATCTCGATAGCTCTTGATCCAGTCGGAATATAGATGACCAATCATTGTTTCAGATGTTGGACGAAGTGCTAGACGCTCTTCTAGTGGTTCTCCCGCAGCTTCTGTGACCCAAGGTAATTCAGGTGCAAATCCTTCGATATGATCTTTTTCTTTTTGGAAGAAAGATTCAGGAATCAGCATTGGGAAATAGGCATTACGATGTCCAGTTTCTTTGAAGCGTCGATTCATTTCATCCTGAATGTGCTCCCAAATTTCAAAACCATCTGGTTTAAACGCGATACACCCGCGTACTGGTGTGTAATCCATTAAATCAGCTTTTTGAATTGTATCGATATACCATTTTGAAAAGTCAGTTTGTTGCGTGTTTGTCATGTCAATTCCTCCAGTTCAAAGATTGTACGATCAGTCTATGTCCACAAAAAAACACAAAGTTATCCTCTATAAAAGGACGTCTTTGTGTTTTCGACGTGGTACCACCTAAGTTCGACTAATTTGCTTACTTCGCGTATTAGTCCTCTATCGTTTCGTAACGGGACGAACCGGCCGTGTTTACACGGCATCTCGGTGGTAGGATTCGAACGTAAAGAGGTGATAGGACTCTCAACATCTCGCCCTATTTTCTGTTTCACAATTTCCGTCTACTTGGCCACTTCATCGATCATTATTTCCTATACTATATCAAACAACGCGTTTTCAAACAATGCTTATTAAGCTAATTCTAAAAGAATCGTTCACTTCATTTATTCCTTCAAATTGATACATCTAACTAATTGAAAACTTAATACCGACTATTTCATCTTCAAAAACCTGTATTCCTTGTACATTTATCCATGTCACATATTTGTAACTATTCTCCCACTAAAAATAGTGATCGACTTCGTATTTTGTTACGTAAGCTTGCTAAAGGTCTAAATTGAAGAATACAGCAAGTATGACTTATGGTATTCTAAGTGAAAAGCTCCAAAAAGGAGACTCGGGATGAAGCAGACAGACGACGGAACCTTATACGCACTTGCCGCCGCCAAGGATCGATCCGCTTTCGAAACCTTATATGATCGATACGAGAAACTAGTATTCTCTTTTGCTTATCGATTAACCCGTGATCGTGAAATTGCAGAAGAAGTTGTCCAGGATGTTTTTGTGAAACTGTGGAATGGAACAACTACTTACCAAGAACATAAAGGCTCATTTTCCTCTTGGTTACTCACTGTCACGCGGAATAAGGCAATTGATGAAATACGGCGGTTAAAGCGCCATGACCACGAACCTATGATCGAAAAGGATTTACTAATAGAACAAGCCATAAGTGTTGAAGGCGCTGCTGAGTGGAATGAAGAACGAAGTGCCATTCGCAATGCTGTGAAGGAACTAAAAATGGACCAACAAGAAATTATTGAACTTTTCTACTTCAAAGGTTTCAGTCAGCAAAAAATTGCCGATCACTGTAAGTTACCTCTTGGAACTGTAAAAGGTCGAATCCGATTAGCACTCAAACATTTAAAGGGGTTCATCGCCCAGGAAGGAGGATTCTCGAATGAGTAAACAATGCGTAAACCTTATGGATTACTTTAACCGGTCTTTGTCAAAGGAAGAAGCGCTTGTCTTTAAACAGCATCTCGAAGAATGCCCTTCTTGTAGCGTTGAACTTGAAGAACTTCAACTATTGACTGCTGATCTTCCCTTCTTGTCTGAAGAGATTGAAGTACCTTCAGATTTAAAGTCAAAAGTTTTTGCAGCAATCGATGAACAGCCTTCTTCAATTGTTACAGACGACCAACCTTCTACTATAAACAATGTAGAACAATTCCCTATTCCACAAAAGGAAACTAAATCTGTAAAACGAAAAGGAGTCATCGTCCCTGTCCTAGCAGCTGCTCTTGTCGCTTCGTTAATGACCAATGCGTACCTTGCTACGATGGACGGAACGCCTCCAACTGAAGTTGTTGATAGTGATCTTGAACTTATCGGTAAAGCGTTACTCGATCCT
The DNA here is from genome assembly GCF_050858885.1 of Sporosarcina sp. A2. Lineage (GTDB taxonomy): Bacteria > Bacillota > Bacilli > Bacillales_A > Planococcaceae > Sporosarcina. The sequence goes on from NZ_CP193898.1 coordinate 2,466,530, forward strand.
CAACCTGGTGTAGACAATGCATCGGCTTTCGCCATGATGATCAAAGACAATGGCGAAACTGTCTTATTAGTCGATGCCAGCAATCTACCGAAGTTAAAAACTAACGAACTCTACCAAGTATGGGTTATTGATAACGATACACCAAAGCCAGCGGGCTCCTTTAAGCCAGGTCCAGACGGAAGTGGATCCGTATCACATCCAATGAATCAGTTAGAAGGAAATTGGGATACGGTAGCTATTACGATAGAAACAGAACCGGATCTCCCGACACCGCAAGGAGCGGTAATTCTTGCAGGTAGCATTTAACTATTATGAACCACTGCAGGACCGACGAAGTTGTCGGTCCTTTTTTATGGATTCAACTATTTTGGAGATTTTTTTGACGAAAAGTGATCCATTCGGTTTTTCTATCCGTTAGCTTATTACAAAACCGAAAAGGAGAGATTCATGATGAACTATAAAAAACTCGCAGCAATACCACTGAGCGTTTCACTTTTATTCCCAATGGGGGCTATCGCGAACGCAGCCGATCATTCAGGTCACGGAACAAGCTCAATGGCAGTTTCCAATCCAGCTACAGATTTGAGAGCGACTCTGGATTCCATCCTTTCCGAACACGCATACTTAGCAATCATTACGATGCAAAAAGGCATCGACGGTTCAAAAGACTTTGACGCAGCCGCTGCACAACTAGGGGAAAACACGGACGAACTATCCGCAGCAATCGGCTCCGTATATGGTGAAGAAGCGGGCAACCAATTTAAAGAAATATGGAGCAGCCACATTGGCTACTTTGTAGACTATGTAAAAGCGACTGCCGCTAAAGATGAAGAAGGTCGAAAGAAAGCTGTTTCAGAGTTAGATGCTTACCGAGTTACTCAAGCAGCGTTCCTCGACACTGCAACTGAAGGTCGCTTGAAAGCGAAAGACTTAGAAGAAGGATTAAAAATGCATGTGGATCATCTGATTTGGGCATTCGATACGTACAATGCAGGAGATTATGAAAAAGCGTATGAGGGCATTACAGAGTCCATGATGCATATGTTTGAAACCGGAAAAGGAATCTCTTGGGCAATTACAGACCAATTCCCTGAGAAGTTTGATATGCAATCTGTAGATACACCAGCCGCAGACCTACGCGAAGGGTTAAACAACCAATTCTCCACACACGCTGCTCTCGCTATACTAGCGATGCAAAAAGGAATTGACGGTGCTAAGGACTTTGATGTATCAGCAGCCGAATTGGGTGGCAACACTGATGACCTTACAAAATCAATTGAATCTGTTTACGGTGCAGAAGGCGCAAAACAATTCAAAGAAATCTGGAGCAGCCATATTGGTTACTTCGTCGATTATGTGAAAGCGACTGCTGGTGATGACGCAGAAGGACAAAAAGCAGCAATGGCAAATCTCGATGATTACCGCGTGAAACAAGCAGCATTTCTTGAAACGGCAACAGAAGGACGCTTGAAAGCAGCTGATCTCGAAGAAGGTTTGAAAGTGCACGTCGATCAGTTACTCGCTGCATTTAATAAGTACAATGAAGGCGACTACGATGGCGCATACGATGACATTCATGAAGCCTACAGTCACATGTTCGGTGTTGGTACAATGATGGCAGGAGCGATTGTTGACCAATTCCCAGACAAATTCACCGGATCAATGCCTGCGGACATGCCGAAAACCGGTCTTGGTGGTATGAGCCAAGAATCCAATGACTCTACAGTGATGTGGATCCTGACAAGCTTGATTCTTACAATGGCGGCTGGAACAATTGTGTTCCGCAAAACGCGCACAGAGAACGAATAAGCAAATAAGTAGAAGGGGGTCAGTTCCCCCTTCTTTTTCTTTACACAAGAATCTAATGGAGGTGTTCATGATGAAAGTTACCACTATATTAACTGTAGGACTACTCTCACTTGCTTTAGCGGGGTGCAGTTCACAAGACTCTTCGACAGCTTCAGAACCTCAATCCTCTCCACCATCTCAAAAAGTCCCCTCTGTTAAACAACCTTCAGCAGATGGTCTGTTGCTAAAAGCAGAACAAAAAGGAATTACGCCTGTCTCTATTGAAATTCCTTCGATTAATGTGAAAGCGACTATTGAAAATGTTGGTGAGTTGGAAAACGGACAGATGGGAGTTCCTCAAGGAGTTGATAATGTCGGCTGGTTTGAACCTGGTACATTACCTGGTGACCAAGGGAGTTCTGTTATGGCGGGTCACATTGACTCTCTTACCGGACCAGCAATCTTCTACAAGTTGGATAAATTGAAAAAAGGTGATGAGGTCATCGTTCGAGATGCAGATGGGAAATCTTTAACATTCCTTGTTACAGGGGCTAAACGCTACCCTCGTAAAGAAGCCCCGATTAAAGAGATTTTCGGTTTTTCTTATGGTAGTCGCCTGAATCTTATTACGTGTACAGGCGAATTCAATAAGAAGGCTAAAACCCATGAAGAACGTTTAGTTGTCTATACAGAGCTTGCTCAGCAAGAGGTTTCAGGTTGAGTTTCGAAAGTGCGGGTATACTCCTAGAAAGGAGTGTGACTTATGAATTCATCTCATAATAAAAGTACGATTTCCCCAAGTGAAGCAGTGGATTCAATTGAAGATATAGCTGGAACGCACCCGGGATATCGAAGAGCCCACGCAAAAGGAATAGGCTTTAACGCTATATTTACACCGAATAATAACGCTGCCCCTTTTACACAAGCCGCATTTCTAACAGGCGCTCCATCGAAAGCAATCGTTCGGTTTTCACATAGCTCCCCTATTCCGACTATGTCTGAGCAACTTGTCCCGATAAAAGGGATGGCTGTGCAATTTCAATTGCAGGACAACGAAGTAGTTTCACTCGTTATGGCAAATGTGCCCATTTTCCCTACAAAAACGCCTGAAGCCTTCATGCGACTTATTCAAGCTGTCGGCGCTAGTGGTCAGTCGTGGAAAGAAAAACTGAAAACACTTAGTCAGGATACGGAATTTAAAACGCTCCCTTCTCTTTTGAAACAACTCAAGACGCCAGCAAGTTTCGCAACCACAACGTATTGGGCAATTCATGCATATATTCTTGAAACGGCTTCAGGAGATCAGCAAGCTGTCCGTTTTTCTTTTGACTCCGCATCTAAAGAGCGTGCGCTTCCTTTCTCGACTAAAAATATGGAACAGGAGTTATTGGAACGAATGTCCGACTCTCAAGTACACTTTAGATTGCTTATGACGCTAGGTGCGCCTGATGATCCAACTGACGACCCTTCTTTGGCTTGGCCAAAAGATCGACTTGTTATTGACGTTGGGGACTTAGTGTTAATTGAAAAACGCTCGGACAATGCAGAGAAACACTTATTTAATCCTACGTTTGAAACCCCAGGCTTCAATTGTTCAGATGATCCTGTCCTTTTGTATCGATCCAATTTGTATAAAGTATCGTATCGTAGAAGAACCTATGAATCTGATTCACCTCGAAGTTAGAGTACACCTATCTATAAGGCATTGATTGGGGGTTAGGTTTTGAGATAGTTTGATAGGGTAACTTATAGATAATTAACGGGAAAGAGGTGGAACTCAATGAATGCTTTGAAAAGTGAAATAGAAGGTAGGACGGTCATCTACGGAAATGCATTAAAATTATTTAAACACGCAGGTATGGATATTGGCGGGGGCTGGGAATACGATCATGGCATGTTCGATACGATTTTGTACAAGAGGAAGGAAACTACAATTTATTTACGTGTCCCTTTCGTTGTAACTAAAGGTGACCTCGACTCGTCTAGTGCAATTATTCGTTTCCAAACACCATTTATTATTAAACACGTTATGAACATAGGATTAGATGAAGAGGAAAGTTCTACGATGACAGTGACTGGATTAGAACAGTTTTCAACACCTGAAGATCCAGGTGCACATATTGAACACAAAGATGAGTTTGCGATTGACGCTCATAAGAAGCTCGATCAGATTGTCGAAGACGCCACGTTCAGCGCTGTCTAATTCCCCGTACATAAAACATAGTCGGATAAAAAAACTGCCTCGGCAACAGAATGGCAGTTTTTTAGGTCATCGACTACTTCTGGTAAGTTCCTGAAAACGTTTGTTAACCTCGGTTTCATCAAACGTGCTAAACCAAACGTAATCTTCTTTGTCCAATATACGGTAGTGCTGGCTTATTAAATTCTGCTGGATTCTGTACGCCTTCTGGCTCTCGACTTCTTTCCACCATACTTTTCCACCAAGCGTTTTTCCTTTTGGACGATCAAGTCCATTATGGGCAATCGTTCGAATCACCTCTAAGGGCGCATCTCCAAGAAGCGATTGTATGATTTCACTATCGACAAAAAGAGCAACCATCGACACGACAACCGTCCAGCTAGCCAACGTCCGCTCTTTCTCAATTTGAACAAGCGTTTTTTTAGAAATGCCTAATATAGTTGCCATGGTCTCTTGGGAATAGCCCGCTTCTGTACGAATAAGAAGCGCGCGGTGAGAAATTAGCTCAATGATTTTTTCTGAATTCACTCTAGACCCTCCGTTTCCGAGTGTGTAAAAGTACACCTATTGATTAAATTATACAAACAGCGTTCAAATTAGGCAACTTGTTCAACCTATTCCCGTCAAGTTAGCACTAATGTAAAATTATTCAATAGGTTCAGGGAATGGAGAGATTCTTTTGAAAAAGGGGAAACGTCTATTGATAGTGTCATTTATAGGAATATTCGCATTCGCTACATTTTGGTTCACAACCGGCCAAGTGATGAAACAAGCACAAAATAAGCGTGCAAATGGCAGCGTTACATATGCTGTTGTACTAGGGGCTAAAGTAAATGGTACAACACCTTCGCTTTCCCTCAAGTATCGTTTAGAATCAGCACTGTCATATGCACAGCGACATTCAAACGTAATCCTTGTTTTATCAGGTGGTCAAGGCCCTGATGAAGGTATCAGCGAAGCACAAGCGATGATGAATTTTTTAACTGCACATGGATTCCCTGAAAACCGGATGATTTTGGAAGACCAATCCACTTCCACATACGAAAATTTGATCAATACAAAACAGCTGATCCCAGATGAAGAAACTCATCTCACCCTAATCACAAGTGACTATCACGTAGCACGCGCAGGTATACTTGCCAAAAAAGTAGGATTTGAGTGGGATGCAGTCCCTGCTAAAACTCCTAAAGTCGTTGAAGCAAAAGTACGTTTTCGCGAACGTCTAGCGCTTTTGAAGACGTGGGTCGTAAGGAAGTAGTGTTGGTACTTTCTGAATACAAAAAAACTATCGATGTCCATATCGATAGTTTTTTTGTACTCATTAGCTATTTAGATATTCTTTAACTGCTTGCGATACAACTTTTCCTTCTGCACTACCTGCTGTTTCTTTCATAATTCGACCAACTACCGGACCCATCGCACTGTCTTTACTTATTTCAAGTGTGGCCATAAGTTCTTTAACTTCATCTACAGAAAGCTGTTTAGGAAGATAGTGTTCGATAACAGTAATCTTTTCTGTTTCTGCTGCAACGATATCTTCACGATCTGCTTTTTGTCCTTCTTCAAGTGATTGTTTCGTTTGCTTCAACTCGCGCTGAACCACTTTCAACTCTTCCTCTGCCGTCAGTTCACGTTTAAGATCGAGCTCTTGGTTTTGAATCCCTGCACGTAGTAAGTTGATGACACCTTTTTTCACGGTATCCTTTTCTCTCATCGCTGTTTTCATATCAGCGAGTAGCGTTGTTTTTAGTTCTGACATCTTGATCCCTCATTTCAGAAAGTGCGTTCCTCCTTAGTATACAAAAAAAACAGCATCTCTACACATGCATTGCTTAGAATGCTTTTTGAATCTCTTGGACAGCAGTATACAAACTGAGTTCCAATGCATTCAAAAAACTTGTCACTTCGCTCATTTCTTTTGCAGAGGCAGGTTATTGTTCTGCAACCACGACAATCCATTCCACGTCTTAATGAGATTATTAGCGATCTAACGCTCTGATGGGTGTCATGAGAGTCATACATAGTCTAGGGATAAACAATTTAGTTTCTTCAAGTGACACCTATACCCTTCCAATTAAATGCGAGCATAAAAAGAGCACGAACGAATAATCGCCCGTGCCCATTTTGTATGTTTATCTTGAGAGTCGTTTTTCTACGTCATCTACAATGTCTTGTACTGAGTTTCCTTCCACGCTAACAACCGGGAAGTCATACTGGTCTACATTTACATCGCTTAATGCACGGACTACGCCAAAATCGTATCCACTGACTTGCTCGTCGGACTCAAACATCTTCACTTCAATTGTACTTTTCACTATAGTTTGTTATTTCCTATTGCATCAAGAAATAAACCTTTTTCTCTAAAGAACTATTGCAAGTTGGGTGATTCGAAGCAGATTCAACTAGAATGCAGCAGGGTATCTTAACAACAGGCTTTTAAACGAGGATGTGTGCTTATCGTGTTTGGGATTTCCGATTTTATATCTCTTGTCATTTCAGTATTCATCATACTTCCTATTGTTGTGTTCATTCGTGAATTGGGGTATCTGCCTGTAACCTTTTTGTTAGGTGTTAAAAATCCTAGACTAACAATTGGGTCAGGGCCGAGGGTTTATCAATTCGGTGTTTTTGATATTCGAAAGTATTATCATACATATAGTTGGTTTTCATTCGATCGCATTAAACGGACAAGTAACTTTTCTTACATTCTCTTATACTCTTCACCTATCCTAACGAACCTTATCGTCACGCTAAGTCTCAACACGCTCATTGCCAATGGGTATCTAGAAGATCAGGTTCGTTTCTGGAATCGTTTTATGTTCTATTCTGTGTTCTACCTTCTTTTTGATGTAATTCCAATGATCATGACGAACGGAAAACCTAATAATGGGATGATTATCTATGAACTTTTGCGTTATGGAAAGCGGGTGGATTATAACAAAGATGATTTAATCCCTTCCACCTCTCAAGTTGATAAAGAATATGAGATAGAAATGAAAGAAATTGAAACCATTCAAAAGAAGGTCAAAGAGGATACAGATTCGTCACCTTCTGATGAACAGATAGAATCAGAGGTCGTGAAGAACAATTTACAGGATGATGTTACGGAGACAGTAAAAGAAATCGAAAAAGAAGAGGTAAAAAAAGAGCAGAAATAGTAAAAGGAAGGAGAGCCAGTATTGGCCTCCTTCCTTTTGTTAGGGCTTCACCATGATGTGTTCCCCATTGATATCACGTTCTTCGATGAATTGAAAACCTAGTTTCTGATAAAGCCTCACTGCACCTTCATTTTCAGGATAGACACTTAAATAGATCTCTTGAGCTCCGTATTCTTTTGTTACAGTTTCGACTAGTTTTCTCATAAACAGCGTCCCATAACCTCTTCCTTGGAACTGTTCGTCAATCAGAAGGCGATCAATCCAAAGCCGCCCATCGACTCCTTCGCCTTTGAAGAATCCATACATCGCGAACCCGACGAGTTTCCCTTCAGCATAAAGTCCTACAGGCTTAAACTGTTTCCATTCCACGGAGTCTTCCAAACATTCATAAGGCGTTTCTATATAATCTTTTTGCGACTGGGCAACTTTCAATTGGAGGATATCCCGATAGTTCGTTGCCGTTACGTCATGAATTTCAAGATTCACGACTTTTCAACCCTTTCTGTTGCAAAATAGTAGTTACTCACATTAACATGCGTGATGTCTGAGATGTTATTTCTGCAGGTTAGGTTTCGCGCGCTCATCTTCTGTTCGAATCAGTTCAAATTCTTCAACAGTTTCAAGAAGCATACTCAAAATAATTTTGTTTTCCAAAATAGATTCACTCTCCAGTAATAGGTGGAGTTCTTTGACTAGCGCAGTATACGAAGTGCCTGTTTCCCAACACGTTTGAAGTTGTTCCAGAATCTCCACAGATTGAATAGAAATATCTTCTTTCATACCGTGCATTTCTTTCCACATTAGTAGTTCATAGAGAGTATTGTTGGCGAGGCGTCTAGGTGCAAACAATTCATCTGCAACATCCTTACCCGCAGCCTGAAGGTTTACACGCGCACGCTCTTCAACCATCGTACTGAAGATTAACAAGTTCTTCATACTGTGGCTACCGATTGCTGCGTTGCCATTGATGGCTTCCTTCGCTTCTATAATCATTTCCTTAAGGATATCATTCGCCATTTCCCCAAGAGAAACATTGGCATCCGTCATTTTATAAGGAAGAACGAATCGGTTAATGAGTAATGCGATACAAACACCGACTAAAACCATCACTAACCGTTCAACAGTTAGGAATTGTGTTTCTCCTGTAATAAGCGCTACTGAACCTATGGCAGAGAACGTCACTAAGATTGTACTGTAGCGGTATACTTTAACATAACTCATTAAATAACCTGCTAATAACAGCAAACCTGTACGCATCGCTGTTGCATGGAAAATCGAGAAAATAATCCAGACAAGCGTTGCACCGACGATTGTTGCAAAAATCCGGTCGCGTATTTTCTTATGGGATTGCTCATAAAACGGAATGATGACCGACAATACAGTAAACATCATCCATCTACCCTCATTTAAATTGAAGAAATCCATTAAGAATCCTGATATCGCGATACCTGTAGCGATACGAATTGCATAGGACATCTTAAGCGATGATACATGGCGCGGAGCTGACCTCAAAGTCAGTTTCTTGAACTTCAACGGAATTTCTTCGATTTTACGAGTAATCTTACGTTTTTCAGGAGCTAATTGCTGTAGCGCAAGTAAGCTATCCGTAAAGTAATCGATATTGTTTAACAGTCTCAACTGAGTTGAAGATTGTGGAGCCGCTGTGCGATAACTTTGCAACACTTCTTCAGATGCTTTACTTAGTTCTGCAGCGTCTATCTCTTTAGAAGTTCCTTCTGCCACTTTGTTCAAGATCATGCGGACGTCTTGAATGACTTGTCCTTCCGCATGTCTAGGCTCTAACGAATTCAAGAGTGTGTCAATTTTCTCAAGCGCAGCCGTGATAGTTAAACGCAGTCGTCCCTCTTCGGTCAGATAGTAATCCTCTTCCCTTTGGTCATAGATCATGGAGCGTAGTGATCCAATCGACTTTCGAATAGCTGTGTCCATGTCATCTGCTTCTTCTCCTGCAAGTCTCTTATCAATTTTCTCGAGAAGTGACGAGCAAACACTTTTAATAATTGGATCTCCATTCTTTGAAATCCGCTTACGATTAACAATCATTTGTAAAGCCATGATTGAGATGGCCCCAAACACGAGTCCCGCAAGACGTAGTGGTAAGTCTCCACCGCTAACAGGTATTGCAAGTAAGAATAGGTATTGCAGTGAAAATGGGAAATACAATGGGTTTTTCAAGTTGAATATTAAGGTATAACTAATGATGAACATCATCACGAAGTTGATAGGAATTGCGGTCCAAACAGAGAATCCTGTAGCAAACGCAGCAATTCCTGTCATTAGATTCAGTGCAGAAAATTTAATCGTGTTTTGTACGGGGTGAATGGTCAGATCCCGTTCAAGCAACATGAGCATGGCAGTAATCGTGGAAACTCCTACCAATATATTATTTTCCCCAAAAACTGCGCTGAATAATATAATGTATACGACCATTCCTACAAACAATAATGTGTTGCTTATTATAGTTTTCTTTGTCATCGTTTCTCTCCTTACTATTCATGATTGTTCTGCTAATTAGAGACCAGATTCCCTCCAACTTTAACATTAAACCATATATTTCACTAAGAGAAATGCTCGTCTCTCATGTACTTCATTTTAGCTAAACATTTGAGAATTTATACTCTGTTCCTTTCTTATAAGACACGTTCAGAGGAACCCTTTAGTTGACGAGCCGAGACATACCATGTTCCCATCTACGTGAAAAACAGTTTCGTTTGAATGACCGCACTTTTTAAATTTCTCTACAGTCGGACTACTTGTTTATAAAAAAAACCCGCTTGAAGCACATAATGTGCAAAGCGGGATTTCTTTAAGCTGCATCAGCAGCTTCTAACTTTTTTTCTGTTCGCATGACTAAGTATATACTCGCTTCGTATAGACCAATCATCGGTATGAGAATAATGAGCTGACTGAAAAAGTCAGGAGGTGTAATGAGTGCTGATGTCACACCGAGCACTACATATGACCACTTTCTCACCTTTTTCATAGAACCTGATGTAAGAATTCCGATTGCGGAAAGAAATAATGCAACAACCGGTAATTCAAACAGTAATCCTATCGGCATAGTCGTCAACAATAGAAAACGAGCATATTCTTGTGCTGAAACCATGACGTCAAAGTTCATCTCACCGAGTGATACTAAGAAGTTGTAACTGAGTGGATTCACGATATAATATCCGAACGCCAGTCCAGCTACAAACAAGATTAGAATTGCTGGAGAATACAGACTAAGGAATCGACTTTCCTTTTCGTTCAAACCAGGTTTTACAAACTTCCATAAGAAGTGGCAAAGAAATGGAACCGAAAATCCAAATGCGAGAGCAGCAGAAATGGTCGTGTAAAACGAAATGACCTCCATCGGACTTAATACAATTAGCTTGTATCCCCGTGTTATATAGGGGAACCAAACATTAATAGTACTAAATGCCGCGATGAAGAAAACTAAGAAAACAACTATACTTTTGATCAGTTGCTTTCGTAACTCTCCCAAATGCTCTACCAGATTAGACTCTCCTTCTGTTTCTTCTTCCGGATCTTTAGGACGAATGTTTGTAGGATAACCGTTCTCATCGACATAAGGTGTTAAATCTGGTGTTTGCAGTGTTTCTTCTTGAGCAGCATCAGACTTTTCTTCAAGTGATTTCTCAGCATCTTCTTTATTCATTTCATCTAATGGATTTAGTTGTTCACGATCACTATTAGAATCCATCTTCTCACCTACTTCTCCGTATCTGAAGTTTTCTTAACTGCAGGCTTTTCTTCGTCATCGTCCATGATGTCTTTTGCAGATTTCTTGAATTCTGCAAGCGTCTTACCTACAGCTGAACCAACTTCAGGTAATTTACGTGGTCCAAACAAAATAAGTACAATAACAAGTATAATAATTAACCCTGGTACTCCGATAGCTGCTAAGTTCATATTTTTTCTCCCCTTTCAAATTAGACAATCCCATCAACTAATAGCTGATGGTTTCAAACAAATATCAACGTGATACAACGGTTATTTCCGAAAGTACCACGCTTAAAGTAAACCTGTTCTGCATCCATGGCAAAAAGAGATGATTACTTCTTTTCATTACCCCTTTTAGAGACTTCAGGAACATAAAAACGAAATTAATTTCATGTTTCTTCATATTACTTGCACAAAGAACTGGTCCTTTGATGGACTCACTCACTCTCCATCAGTTATATCCCGATTCCCTTACATTTAATCGAAGACGCAAATTTCGTATTGATCACAATCCAATTGGCCTGTGTACGCTAAACGACACTGTCACATCTTTAGAGACCCTTGAAGAATTGTCGAACCTTGTCGATAGGGACACTCTATTTTAGCAAAGCGTACTAAAGCGGTCAATAACTATTTCGATTCTTGAAGTATTAAATTAGATTTTATTTTTTAATTACATTTGAATGATATTGAACGTTTTTGGAATTTTATGATTGATTCCAGAATACTCTAGGTATATGATGGATTTAAGAATATCGAATCTGGAGGTGTTCATATGTTGGAATCTGAACGGCACCATCTAATCTTAAAACTGCTAACCCATAATCAGACGGTTAGATTACAAGAAATAGCAGATGAAACAGGTTCCTCGGAGTCGACGATTCGACGAGATTTAATAGAATTGGAACGTCAAAAAAAGTTAAAGCGTGTTCATGGTGGTGCAGCGAAGTTGCAAGGGAAATTGCAAGAATCCACAATGTCTGAAAAAACATCTAAAAACCTTCAAATAAAACAACAAATTGGTTGTCTAGCTGCTTCGCATATCGAAGAAGGCGATACTGTCTATTTGGATGCAGGCTCCACCGTTTTTGAAATGATTCCGTTTCTTCCCTCTTCGATTATCGTTGTGACAAACGGTATTTCTCATACGGATGCTTTACTTGCAAGGGGATGCAAAACGATTCTAACGGGTGGTATCGCAAAACCTTCCACAAAAGCTTTAGTTGGAAGAGGTGCTGTCCATAGTCTTCAACACTATCGATTCGATAAATGCTTCCTTGGTGTGAATGGGATTCATCCAGATTACGGATTTACTACACCTGACGAAGAAGAGGCACAAATAAAAGAACTTGCCATCAAATTGTCTAGAGAAGCTTTTATATTGGCAGATCACTCTAAGTTTCAAGAAGTGGCCTTTGCGAAGTTCGCAGATTTACCTCAAGCAGTTGTGTTAACGACGAGCGAGAGTTCTGAGTCGTTACAAACGTTCCCGAAAAACACGAAATTGGAGGTGCTAGAGGCATGATCTATACAGTAACACTGAATCCTTCACTCGATTATTTACTGACGCTCGATTCTCTATCACTTGGTGCGCTCAACCGCTCCACTTCAGATCATTTTTTAGCTGGTGGAAAGGGCATCAATGTCTCTCAAGTGTTAACAACTTTCGGTGTTCCTAGCAATGCGCTTGGATTCACTGGAGGTTTTACAGGTCTAGAAGTGGAACGATTACTACAGAAGGCAGGTATTTCCACAAATTTCATAGCCGTACCAGGAGAGACACGCGTCAACGTAAAATTACGTGCTGCTGAAGAAACCGAAGTGAATGCTGCAGGACCCGTAATTGACCGACTCCATTTTGAAAAATTGAAAGCACAAGCCAAGAATCTAGCAAGACATGACGTGCTCGTTCTCTCGGGCAGTATTCCGGCTTCACTTCCAGAAAATACGTATGAACAGTTCGCTAAATTGTGCAGTGAGTCGGATATCCGCTTCGTTGTTGATGCTGAAGGCGCTTCTTTACTGAAGACATTGCCCTTCCGTCCATTTCTGATAAAACCGAATCATCATGAACTAGGTGAAATGGTCGGTGCTGACGTACATTCCTTGCTAGACGCTGTAAAGCATGCGAAAACACTCGTAAAAAAAGGGGCCCAGCAAGTCATCGTATCTCTCGCTGGTGAAGGGGCTGTGTATGTTAGTGAAACCCATTCTCTAATTGCAAATGCACCAAAGGGTGTGGTTTGTGGCTCGGTTGGGGCTGGTGACTCTATGGTTGCAGGATTTCTAGCTGCTCTTGAACAGGACGAAACAATTGAACAAGCATTTAGAACGGGAATCGCTTCTGGGAGTGCCACAGCGTTTTCCGATAGATTGTGTACGAAAGAACAAGTGGAAGCGCTACTACCGCAAGTTGTCCTAACACCATTAGAGGGAGGGAATGAACAATGAGAATTACCGAATTATTAACGGCTGACACGATTTTACTGGGGCTGCAAGGAACTGACAAACCATCGGTCATCGACGAACTGGTAGATGTACTCGATCGAGCTGGCAAACTGAATGATCGACAAGCATTTAAAGAAGCGATTTTGCATCGTGAGTCACAAAGTACAACGGGTATCGGAGATGGAGTCGCAATCCCCCATGCGAAAACGGGTGCAGTGAAAGTACCTGCCATTGCTTTCGGACGATCTGAAGTCGGAGCTGAATATGACTCTCTCGACGGTCAACCCGCTCATTTGTTCTTCATGATAGCTGCTGAAGACGGTGCCAATCGCATGCATTTGAAAGCGCTCGCACGCTTGTCGACGGTGTTGATGAATGAGGAAGTTCGCAAACTGTTGCTCACAGCTTCGACGAAGGAAGAGATTTTGTCACTGATTGATGCACATGATCAGCCTGATGAGGAACCTGCGACTTCGACACCGCCACCTCCAGTCGACTCATCCAAACCTTATGTTATCGCTGTAACCGCTTGTCCGACAGGGATTGCCCATACGTATATGTCTGCAGATGCATTAAAGAACAAGGCAGCGGAACTTGGGATTCCATTCAAAGTTGAAACGAATGGATCTGGCGGTGCTCAAAACGTATTGACCGCTGAAGATATCGAACGTGCAACAGCCGTCATCATCGCTGCAGATACCAATGTATCGATGGGCCGTTTCTCCGGAAAGCATGTGATTGAAGTTCCTGTTGCGGAAGGCATTCGTAAGCCAAAAGAATTGCTTGACCGGGCTGTTGCGCAAGATGCACCTGTGTATAAAGGTAGTTCGTCCGAAACAGGAAATGAGACTACACCATCAAAAGGAATCGGTTCTACGATTTACAAGCACTTGATGAGCGGTGTATCGAACATGCTACCATTTGTAATTGGTGGCGGAATACTCATTGCGATTGGATTCCTATTTGGACCCAATTCGTTTAATCCAGACGATCCCACTTACAATGCATTCGCTGCTGTATTAAATACGATTGGCGGCGGAAATGCGTTTGCTTTAATGGTTCCTGTACTTGCAGGGTTCATCGCCCTCAGTATTGCAGATCGGCCAGGATTCGCACCGGGTATGGTCGGTGGATTGATGGCAGCAACAAGTGGAGCTGGATTCCTTGGTGGAATCATAGCCGGATTCCTCGGTGGGTATTTAGTGGTTGGATTGAAGAAATGGCTTTCCTCTCTTCCTCCTTCACTCGACGGTATTAAGACGATTTTGCTCTATCCATTACTCGGAATCGCGGGTACTGGACTCATTATGCACTACATTGTAAATACACCATTCAGCGCGCTCAACACCGCTATTTCAGGATGGTTGACTGGTCTTGGTACAGGAAACGCAGTCCTTCTAGGTATCGTTCTCGGGTTGATGATGGCGATTGATATGGGTGGCCCCATCAACAAAGCAGCCTACTTGTTTGGTACAGGATTACTAGCAAGTGGTGTCTATGAACCTATGGCTGCGATCATGGCAGCTGGGATGGTTCCGCCTTTTGCGATTGCTATCGCTACAACTGTATTTAGAAACCGATTCTCTCTTCAACAACGGGAAGCGGGTAAAGTGAACTACATTATGGGAGCATCATTCATCACAGAAGGTGCCATTCCATTTGCTGCAGCAGATCCACTGCGCGTTATTCCATCTGTGATGGTAGGTGCAGGAATTGCTGGCGGATTATCAATGGCATTCAACATAGGCTTGCAAGCCCCTCATGGTGGAATCTTCGTCTTCCCTCTTGTTGAGGGCAGTTGGATGCTTTATCTCTTGGCAGTAGTTATAGGATCCATCGTGTCCGCGATCCTACTCGGTATTTTGAAAAAGCCTGTGGCATCTTAAACTTAAAAAAAGTCGACTTCGCGAATTGCGAAGTCGACTTTTTTCCAATTAAACCGGTCGTATTGTGATTTCATTGACGTTGACGTAATCCGGTTGCGTAACAGCGTAGACAACGGCTTTCGCGATGTCTGCCGTTTGAAGTTTCTTTCGATCGCCCCAATCATATTGCTCACCTAATCGCGTGTCAACCATGCCGGGTGAAATGTTGGTCACGCGGACACCCGTTTTTGCGAGTTCTTTTTCGAGTCCCATAGAGATTGCACGTACAGCAAATTTAGTAGCGCTATAGACGGTACTTGTTTTCGTCACTTCCGTTGCCGATACAGATGAGATGTTAATGAGATGACCCGCCCCTTTTTCGAGCATGGCTGGGAGGACGGCGTTAATGCCGAACAGTACGCCTTTGATATTGACGTCAATCATCTGCTCCCACTCTTCGGTTTTACCGGAGCGCACGTCCGCTGTCAGCACTTGCCCTGCGTTGTTCACGTAAATATCAACGCCACCGAACGTTTCAGTCGCTTTAGCTGCGAGTGATTCTACATCAGATTGACTCGATACATCCGTCTGTACGACGAGTACGTTGGCCCCAGCGTCTTGAAGTTGTTTTGCAAGGTTGTTCAACTTTTCAATACTTCTAGCCGCAAGAACCACATTCGCTCCTTGTTCCGCGAGTTCCTTCGCAATCCCTGAGCCAATCCCGCTGCTTGCACCTGTAACAATTGCAGTCTTCCCTGTTAATGATTTCATCCGAAACCCCTCCTTTAGTCGTTGAGGTGAGTGTATCATACGACTGGAATGACTACATGGATGAGGACTTTTTCTTAGATTGACCAAATCACGAAGTTCAACGTCTCTGACTATCCGTAAATGGATTTAAGGAATGACACAAAAAAAACCGTCTCCAATTTGGAAACGGTCCTCTGATTATCACAAAATATAATTTCCCACAATCCCTGCTACAACGCCTAACACAACGACAGAAGCACTGACGAAAATAAGCACGCGTTTCGGGAAGGACTTTGAAACGAGCAATAATGACGGCAAACTAACGGCTGGTAACGTAAGCAATAACGCAGCTGCTGGCCCGCCTCCCATTCCATACGCCATGAATGTCTGAATGATTGGGATCTCAGCGGCTGTCGGAATGACGAACAGCATGCCGCCAATCGCAATTAGCACCAACAATATAATGGAACTTCCTGTCGCTTCGCCTAATTGCGGGAATAGCCACCCTTTCACTGCACCCATCAACAAAACGGATAGGAAGTATGCAGGTAAAATATAAAGTGTCATCCTACCGAGGCTCTTCAGCCAGCGCATAAGGAACGCCCCCTGTTCTTCCTCAGCTGCTTGTTGCAATAGCTTTTCCGTATCGACGGGTTGAACAGCAGGTACGAATCGGTTCGCTAAGTAACTCACACCAAACGTCAAAATGAGGCCGAACACTAACCGAAGCACGGTAAACTTCCAAGACAATACGAATGTCATAAACACAAGTGCCGCTGGATTTAATGTCGGATTTCCTATCCAAAATGCAAGTGCTGCACCTACGGATACGTTCTTTTTACGCAGACCTACTGCAACAGGCGCTGCGCAGCACGTACACATCATACCGGGTACGGAAGCTAATCCACCCGCGGCCGTGCTCGCGAATGTGGTTTTCCCCAGAACTCGGATAAGCCAATTTGTCGGAAGCAATACTTGCAATAATGATCCTAAAAGTATTCCGAGTACCGCCGCTTTCCATACCGCAGCAAAATACGTCACTGCGTAGTCCCAAGCTCCTCCAAAAGAAGCCGATTCCGCTTTGCCCGGCTCGGACCCTAAGATTGAATCCCCAATGGAATGTGTTGAGATAGCAATTATACTTTTGTTCACATACGGCATCCATTTGACGTATGTAAGACCGATAATAGCAATTGCTAAAAAGATTAAGCTATATAAAACAACTCTTCTAGACTGAGTTTGATGATGCATATCTGTCTTATTCACACAACTACCTCCACCCAAAAAATGAACAACTGAATAATTATAGCACTTCTACTCACTGGGCGCTTCGTTCCTTATTAATAGAAAACTCCAACATTCGTACTTCCAGCAAAAAAATCTTGTACTGCGGAATTTCTTCTGTTAGGATAAAAACAATTAAATTGCTCCTTTAACGCGGTCCCGAGAGGCCGGTAAGGGTACCGGATTATGAGATTAGCATCAGTTTGTCTCATGTGATTTGTCGTACTTTGCCCTGACTGTCCTCTTAGACGGTGAGGGCTTTTTTGTGTAAGTATTGATACACGACACTCTTTTAACTTGCGTTCTGTGAGACGTAAAAAGAGGATGGCTATCGCTGTAAATTACGGTTCCATTCTTCTTTCGTTAAGCAACACCAACAATAGGAAGGCGGAACTTACGATGAATTATCAAAAGAGAACGGTAGTGGCTTCAGTCGCTGGCCTAACATTAGAAGGAATGGACATTATGTTCATCTCTTTCGCAATGACAATGATTATTGCAGACTTCGGAATCGACTTTGCAACTGGCGGACTGATCTCGTCCGTAACCAATATCGGAATGCTTGTCGGAGGAGTGATTTTCGGTATACTCGCTGACAAATACGGTCGTGTTCGAGTCTTCACATACAGCATTCTACTGTTCGCACTCGGAACAGCACTTACTGGCCTTGCAACGAACATTGAACAGATTTATATCTATCGCTTCATCGCCGGTCTTGGTGCTGGTGGAGAGTACGGTATCGGAATGGCGCTTGTTGCCGAAGCATGGCCGAAAAACAAACAAGGTCGCGCGTCTTCCTACGTCAGTGTCGGTGCTCAATACGGAGTGATTCTAGCTGCACTATTAAGTGCTCTTATTCTTCCAGCATTTGGTTGGAGAGCGTTGTTCTTTGTCGGAATCATCCCTGTCATCTTCGCATTCATCGTGCGTCGCAACTTAGATGAGTCCCCGGAGTGGCTCGAATCTCAAAAAGCGAAAAAAGCCGAGAAGAAAAAAGAGAATGCTGGGAAACTACGCTTGCTCATTGCTTCTCCAAGGATTGCCTTCACGACTATTACGCTCGCAGTCATGGCGACTGTCCAAATCGCAGGGTATAACGGCTTGATGATCTGGTTGCCTTCGATGTTACAAAAATCCCAAGGACTTTCCGTTTCTAGCTCAGCGCTTTGGACAATCAGTACAGCAGTTGGAATGATAGCAGGAATGCTCGTCTTTGGACAAATTATGGACAGACTCGGAGCGAAAAAAGCATACGGGATCTTCCTACTCGCTTCAGCTGTCGCCGTTTTCCTTTATAGCTATGCAGCAGGCGCAGCGGGCGTCTTAATCGGCGGAGCGGTTGTTGGATTCTTCTCGAACGGCATGTTCGCAGGATACGGAGCACTAATCAGCAGTTTCTATCCGGTAGAAATCCGCAGTACTGCGACGAATACAATTTTCAACTTCGGACGCGCTGTTGGTGGGTTCTCACCAATTCTTGTCGGGTACATCTTGCAACACTATGACATGACAGCTGCTATGATCTATCTTGCAATCCTCTTCTGCGTATCATTCATCTTCATGTTGACACTTTCTCATACGCAAAAAGAATCACCGACGACTGTCAATACACCTGCAGTCGATGTGAATTAATCCTAATAAGTAAAAGCCGTCCCTCTTACTCGGGACGGCTTTCTTCTATTATATAGATCACTTTGCAAGCGTCAGTAGCATCTCGCGAATGGTTTTACAAGCAACCGCAGTCGAAGCACCTGACGGGTCGTATTGTGGAGATAACTCAACGACGTCTGCTGCAACGATTTTTTCCAACGTTTGGAGCTGTCCAATTGCTTCGAGCAATTCGCGATACGTAATGCCCCCAGGCTCTGGGGTGCCCGTACCAGGGAATGTCCCAGGATCCAACACATCTAAGTCGATTGTTACATAGACAGGTACGTCTTTTAGCAAAGTCACTACTTCCGATAACGTTTCGAGTGTGAACTTTTCCAAATGCGTATGTGTCTTTGCCCATTCAAACTCACTTTTCAAACCAGATCGGATACCGAACTGGAAGATCCGACCGTCCCCCAGAAAGTCATGGCAACGACGGATGACGGACGCGTGAGACAATGGCTCTCCCATATAGTCTTCACGCAAGTCGGTATGTGCATCGATGTGGATCACATGCAAATTAGGATAGGTATCGTAAGCCGCTCTGATGGACGGCAAACTCACTAAATGCTCGCCACCGATCATGAGAAACTTCTTGCCATCTGCAAGGACTTGGCCACTATATGTCCCTATTTGCTGAAGGACACGCTCCGTATTCCCGAAAGGTAACTCCAGATCTCCCATGTCGAAAACGCGAGCATCTTCTAGGTCTTTGTCCAAATAAGGAGAGTAGGTTTCTAAACCGTAAGAATCTGGACGAATGGCTTGACCCGCAAAACGCGTGCCAGGTCGGAAACTTGTTGTTCCGTCAAAAGGTGAACCGAATAATACGATTTCTGCTTCTTCATACGCTGTTTCACAGCCAATGAATGCGTTCGTACTCAATGCATTATTCATCACTATCGAGCGCCTCCCGCACATAACTTGGCAGTGCGAATGCACCGAAATGAAGGTCTGTATTGTAATACTTCGTCTTCAACCCAATTGCGTTCCACACGTCTGCATCCGCATCTTTCAAAGGATCGAGTGATTTTGAAGCGAAACCGAAGAGCCAGTGACCTGACGGATACGTCGGCATGTGATACTGATAGACACGTGCAACAGGAAAGATCTTTTTAATCTTCGTGCGCGCTTTCTTCATGTTCTCCGCATACTCCGAGAAGTACGGGGACTCGTGCTGGTTGATCAAAATCCCATTATCATTCAACACACGATAGCATTCTTTATAAAATGCAGTCGTGAACAGCCCTTCTCCAACAGATACAGGATCTGTTGAATCGACGAGGATCAAGTCAAATGAAGCGTCGGGTGCGTTTTGGACATATGCAAGTCCGTCACCGAAAGCAAGTTCCATGCGCGAGTCTTCTTCGACACCAGCTGCTGTAACTGGCAAATACTGTTGACATAAGCGGAATACCTGCTCATCGATTTCAGCGAGCACAACTTGTTCTACTCCAGGATAACGAAGCACTTCACGTGCAGTTCCTCCGTCTCCTCCACCGATAACAAGCACTTTCTTAATATCCGGGTTCGTTGCGAATGCAGGATGAACAATCATATCATGATAGATGAATTCGTCTTTTTCGTTCACCATCATTAGACCGTCGAGCGTGAAGAACGTTCCGAATTCCTTACCTTCGTAAAAATCGATTTGCTGGTACGGAGACTTTTCGCTATGCAGGTGTTTGTCATACCCAACTGAAAACTTGCAGTCCTCGCTCCATTGTTCTGTGTACCAATTCATAAATTCGCACCCGCCAACACCGGTTTCACAGTCACTTCTTCAATCTCTTTTTCTGCAAACTGACGAATCTTCTCAACCATTCCGCGTGGCACTTCAAATGATTCCACTTTTTTTGCTTGTAGTTTTTCAGCTAAATAATCTGCTGCTTTCCAAGGACTAACAGAATCCCCACACGTATAAACGTCAACTGAAGCAAAGCCGTATTCCGGCCATGTGTGAATCGTCAGGTGAGACTCAGCGATGATTACAGCACCAGATACGCCGTATGGATTAAAGTGATGGAATACCGATTCAACAATCGTTGCTCCAGAGTAATCTGCAGCCTCTTTCATGAACTGCTCAATCACCTTGTTGTTCTCTATAATTTCACTTGGGCACCCATAATACTCAATCAACACGTGGCGTCCTAGCGCCGATAATTCTAAACTCATCGTTTATATCCCCCTTTAACGACAGTCACGCTGCCTGTTTGTTTCGACTCTGACAAAACTGCACCAAATGCTTGTTCATAGTAAGCGTAGTGCTGAACCACTTCACAGGTAATCCGTTCTCCTGGAATGACCAGTGGAATCCCTGGTGGATAAATCATTAATGTATCTGCACTGATTCGCCCAATCGCATCGTCAATCGATACCGATTCCTGTTCCGCATAAAATGCGTCACGTGGTGTCATGACGAGTTCATTGACAGAATCTACAACTGTCCACGCCGAGTGGAGAACGTGTGGTGTTGAGTAGGTCCGTTCTATCTCTAACAATGCCGCAGTGAGACGTCCGATTGAGACGTCCGAATCCGCAGGTGTAATGACTGCCATGACGACGTACCCTTCCGCAAGCTCCATCTGAATCCCATAGCGTTGTTTTAATAGTGAATAAACTTCAAACCCAGTGAGACCGAGAGCATTTACACGGATCACGAGTTTCGTCCAATCATGAGACTGGTTGAACCGCTCGCTCACTTGTGTACGTTTTAATACTTCGAGCTGTCCACCGGATTCGATGACTTCAATAGCGTCTTCAACAATCGGCTTCAATCGTCGCAACGCGTCCGCTCCATGGAGACTCATTTCTCTTCGTGCTGCATCAAGTGAACTCATGAGTAAATAGTTAGCACTTGTCGTCTGCAGCATGCCCGTGACTTTACGTACTTTATCCGCAGAAATGCGATTGCCCTGAAGCAATAGGAGTGAGCTTTGCGTAAGCGAGCCACCTGTTTTGTGCATGCTCGTTGTGACAAGATCAGCTCCTGCTTGGACTGGATCGACCATTCCATCAGTAATTCCTAAATGTGCACCATGTGCGGCATCGACTAGTACGGTCACGCCTACTGCATGGGCAAGTTCACAAATCTTCTTCAAGTCTGTCATTGTCCCGAAATACGTTGGATACGTGAGGAGCAATGCACTCGCTTGGGGATAATCCAGGAGCGCTTTCGAAACACTATCAACTGAAACGCCATGCGAAATTCCAAAGTGATCATCCACCTCGGGTTGCATGAAAGCTGGTTTTACACCGCTTAAAATAATGCCATCCATAACTGATTTATGGCCATTACGAGGGACAATCAACGTTTCACCCGGCTTGCATGATGCGAGGATCATGGCGTGAATTCCTACAGTCGTTCCGTTTACTAGGAAAAATGCATGATCCGAACCGAACGATTGAGCCGCTAGTTGCTGTGCATCTTTTATGACCGATTTCGGATGGCTTAACAAGTCCAACTCCGCCATGGAATTGACGTCCATTTTAAGTGCTTGCTCTCCGATTGCATCGCGAAACGGAGTTTCCAATGCTCCCATTTTATGACCTGGAACATCGAATGGCACCGTTTCAGAATTCGCATAGCGCACGAGTGCGTCAAATAGTGGTGCATCCGTTTGAAGGAGACTCCTTGTTGGAACTGTCGTCTCTTTGACGAAGTTCATCAGCACCCAGCCCCTACTGTATTAAATACAGATTGTGATAACTCATCGACTTTGTCTGTACGCTCCCATGGTAAGTCTAGTTCCGTACGTCCAAAATGACCATACGCAGCTGTTGCCTGATAGCGCGGTGTCCGTAAATCGAGCATATCAATGATGCCTGCAGGTGTCAGATTAAAAACATCACGGATAGCGCGAAGCAACTGTTCATCCGGTGCTGTTCCTGTTCCAAATGTATCGATTGCAATGCTAATTGGTTCACTTACTCCGATTGCGTAAGATAGTTGAATTTCACATTTTTTCGCAAGGCTTGCTGCAACTATATTTTTTGCAACATAGCGAGCCGCATAGGCTGCAGATCGATCGACCTTCGTGCAGTCTTTACCAGAAAACGCTCCGCCTCCGTGACGAGCTGCCCCTCCGTACGTGTCGACGATAATTTTGCGTCCAGTTAATCCTGCATCTCCATGGGGACCTCCTGTAACAAATCGGCCTGTTGGATTAATAAGCACACGGATCGGTTTAGGTAAACTGAATTCTTGGACTGTGCTTAAAATAATTTCTTCTTTCACAAACGCTTCGAAAGTCTCTTTATTAAAATCACCGTCATGTTGGATTGACATCAAAATCGTATCAATCTTCGGTGACGTTTTTGTTGTATAGTCAATCGTCACTTGTGACTTCATATCAGGACGCGCCCATTTGAATTGTCCATTCTTACGAAGAACGGATGCTTTCTTTACAAGTGCATGTGCTAGTTCAAGTGGTAACGGCATGAATCCTGCAGTTTCATCCGTAGCAAATCCAAACATCAAGCCCTGATCCCCAGCACCAATTTCTTTCGTATCACTTGATGCATCCACGCCCATCGCGATATCCGCAGATTGCGTATGCACGAGAACTTGAACGTTACATGAGTGACCATCGATACCTAATTCATCGTTTGTATACCCTATGTCTACTAGCGTTTTCCGAGCGATTTTTTCAATGTCTAACACCGCTCCTGTTGTGATCTCTCCGCCAACAATTACCGTGTTCGTTGTTGTAAACACTTCACACGCAACCCGTGAATACGGGTCTTGTGCAAGTGCTGCATCCAACACTGCATCCGAAATCTGATCTGCAATTTTGTCGGGATGTCCTTCTGACACCGACTCTGAAGTAAACAAAATCTTTTCAACCAAGTATATCCACTCCTTACAAAAAATGTGTTTTGGAGCACAAAAAAAGCTCTCCTTCAACCTAAGGAAAGCTTCGATAGACATCAGCTGCTTATCCTCTTATTGTTCACAGTTTTGTTAAGAAACTGCGCTCAGGTTGGGCGCCCTATTCAAAATTCCTTCTGAACGGGTTTGCCACCGCATCGTCGACCCCTCGTCTCCGCGGCTACTAATAAGAATGACTTTATTCATGCTGAAAATAATAGTATAGGATTCTGTTTTTCATGTCAATACGTTTGAGAATAAAAGTTTCAAGAAAACTTAATTTCCATCGATTTGTAATTAAAAAATTCAATAAGATGTGATATTGAATTTCATTCGTTAGATTTACTTTATGAGTATCACTAATAAGAGTTATATTTTCATGAATTACTATGACTATGGAATCACTTCAATCCAACTCTATTGTGTTTTCTACTTTCACAAGTAAAATCGCTTTAGCTATAAAACTCCGTCCCTTAACCCATTAACAACTTTAATCTTTAATAAAATAGGTAAATCCCATAGCAGTCAATACACCAAATATTATGGACCATAACGCAATACTCACCGTCATCCAAAGTATCGTTTTTCGTTTAGACGCTCCAAATAGTAGCGCAAAAAACGCAGCAATATGTGTACCAATTAGAATAGGTCCTGCGAGCGAAAGTCCTGCTACCCCATATTTATTCATAATCAGTCTACCCCGTTGCTTTCGCTTCGAATCTTCTTTCTCACTAGTACCTTTTCGCCTGGTGTTCCAATCCTCTAAGCGCTGATATAGAAAGATCAGCAAAAGCACAGTCAGCATGTTTCCTGCGAATGCTAAGGGAATCACCCAAAATGGAGATAATCCTCTAACAATGCCAACCGGAATGACAAGCGCGATTTCAAGCGCCGGTACGGCAGCTCCTAAAAATACTAATATGTACTCAACCATAATCATTGTTCCTCTCTCTTCTACTCACTTGTATTGTATGGACATAAACAACACACCAGCTCTTTTTGCGTTGCTGGTGTGTCTAATTTCATCTATTATCCATTTAACAGGGTAGCACCATATGTTTCTAGGACATAACGTGGCACAAAGAAACGTACCGTTACGAGCGGATCGACGACTTGACTCACTTGAACTTGCCCAACTGCGCTCAACAACATCGTGACCTCCGCTAAACTAAGTTTCGTCCTTTCCACCAATAGGTCGGCTGTTTCTTCGACAGCGATTTTTACCGCTACGTCCAATGTGTCTGCAGAAACAAGGAATGTAAAACCTCTTTCATTTTCAAGTAATGGATGATGTAGGACCGTGTTTTTAATGACATCTAGCGTAACGACTGCGCTGCCTGGCACTTCAATTCCGGAAACACCTACTTCTCCATCACCCATAGCAGCATGGAAATCGCCAAGTGCAAATAGTGCACCTTCTGCGAAAACAGGGAAATACAACACTGCCCCTTCCGAGATTAGCTTCGTATCCATATTACCGCCATGCGAACCTGGTGTTCCGCATGAAACCGGTTCACCTTGAGGAGCAACACCGATAACGCCAATCATAGGATTCAAAGGAATCGATAATCGATCATTAAATTTTGCAACTCCATTTTCAATTGGAATGATCTTCGATTCCAACTCTGTCAGACGATGTCCCATAACCCCTAAATCAGGCCCGGTCGCCATGACGCCTTGGTTCCCAATAGTCAATTTCCGGATTGTCACTTTCAATACATCACCAGGTACAGCGCCATTCACATAAACGGGTCCCGTCGCAGGATTAATGGCATCCCAGTCAATTCCACTTATTTTCGTATCCTCGGACTGTACTTGGTTTTTAAAACAATCATACGTTTCAATTTCAATGGTGGTTCCAGAATTGATTCTTTTTACTGGTGGATGTGTTTTACTGAATGCATAGATGACATCCTGGCACGACAACGTTTCGGTCACTATTCATCATCCTTCCGTTAGGTTTCATCCATTCTAGCAAGACTACTCATAGATTGCGAATATAACTTGAGACGCTCTATTAAAAACAAGATAGGAAACTCCCCTATATTGCTAGTCATACTTATGATTTTGAGATGATTGCTTCAACTTCCACTTCTACATTGCCTTTAATCGCTCTTGAAATCATACAGTTTCTTTCTGCTTCAACGATAAGCATGTTCAACTTTTCAAAATCAGAGTCACTTGCTTCATACTTTAATGAAACAGTTGGCTTATGAATAATCTTTTTATACGTAAAGACACCCATCGTCACATCGACAAACCCGATAGACTCAAGGGACATGCTTTCTAATGGTAAGTGCGCCCGCTCGATCATCGCCGCAAGAGTGATGATATAGCATGTAGCGGCTGCGCCAAGAAGCATTTCATCGGGATTCGTACCGACATTCGGTCCTTCCATCGCAGAAGGTATTGAAATCTTAGTCTGTAAATTCCCTGCTTCTATATAACCTTCACTATTACGGCCACCTGGCCAAAAAGCTTTCAAATGGAATTCGTGTTCTGCCATAGTTGCACCTCTTCTTTACCAGTCATACTTTTTTGCTCTACCCTATTGTACGTAGTTTTAATCAGATTTCCAGGTCAAATGCTATATTCTCCAACTTATAGTTGAATGCACGTATACTAGTAAACAAAGAGGAGGCGTTCGTAATGAAGCAACTTGCGCTGTATCGAATCGTTAGAATCGTCTGGATGTCTATTGTGTTTTTTGTGCAAGTTACTTCGTTTCAACGTCGGTATCGTGGACGTTTTACTCCAGCTGTTAACGCAAAGTGGGAGATGATGGTTACACGTCAAGCGCGGATATACAAAAAAACTGCCTTAGAGTTAGGTGGTCTGATGATAAAACTAGGGCAATTCCTTTCTGCTCGTGCAGATATTATGCCTCCTTCTTTTCTCCATGAATTGGAAGGGCTCACGGACCAAGTCACTCCTGTACCTACAGCACAAGCACTTGCATTGCTAGATGAAGAATGGGAGATGCCCCATACAGTTCGACTTACTGAAATTAGTGACATTCCAATTGCATCCGCGTCTATTGGCGAAGTATATAAAGCCCGCTTAAAAGACGGAACAGAAGTAGCAGTTAAAATTCAACGTCCTAATATCGAACGGATTTTAGCTTCGGATTTCAGAGCGATGAAAATCGTTATCTGGCTCGCTAAACGCTTTACAGGTTTCAATAAGCAAATCGACTTCGACCTCTTATATATGGAAATGACGGATGTCATCGGTGCAGAATTGAACTTCCTTCAAGAGATGAAAAACGGACGCGGCTTCGCAGAGCGTTTTCCAAATATGGAAGGAGTTCGTTTCCCTGTCTATTTTGATGAATACACAACACATCGCGTTCTCGTAATGGAATGGATAAACGGTGTGCGCATAACAAATACTGTCTATTTAGATGAACATAAAATTGATCGAAAAGAATTGTCGGTACGCCTGTTCCTGTTATTTTTAGAGCAAGTACTAGAAGGCGGACAATTCCATGCAGATCCTCACAGCGGCAACTTAATGGTCCAAGATGATGGCACACTTGTACTTATTGATTTCGGAATGGTCGTCACCATCAGTCCTGCAGAAGCAGATTCTATGTTTTTGATTGTCGAAGGTATCATTTTCAAACAATATGACCGTGTTTTAGATGGACTGGAACAACTTAAGTTCTTGCTTCCTAATGCAGATAGAGTACTTTTAGCAAGTGCGATTGAACGCGTTGTGCACGCCTATGAATCCGATGACTTGTCAAACATGAATGGGTTTGTCGTGGAAAGACTACTAGAAGACTTAATGAAGATTGTTCGCACACAACCGGTTCAAATGCCTGCCCAGTTTGCCTTTCTTGGGCGCGCAGTTTCCGTATTTGTCGGAGTCTTGCATATTCTCGATCCGGATGTGGACTTGCTTGGTCTCGGTAAAGAGCGTGTACTGGAATGGGCCAAACATAAGACTGGAATGGGTGGGGCAAAACGATATTCTCGGAAAGAGCTTTCAAGCGCTGCACTCTCTGCAATTGGACAAGTACGCGCAATCCCTCCTCGCATCTATTCCTATCTAGAAGAACCTAAGCGGATGCGAGAGTATACTGAGCGGCGTGACATAGAAGTCGATCGTCAACGGGTCCGTATTCAATCAAGGAATTTCGCTGGTGTTTTCGGTGCCATCTCGCTCGCTACTCTCTATTATGGAATTTGGGATGAACACACACCATTAATGGTCGTTTCAGCTTCAGTCCTGGCCGTCAGTTTTATCCTATTTTGGCGAAAGGGTAAATAATACTTAGCGAGACCTCACCTAGCTGAGGTCTTTTTCATTAATACGAAAATCTCGAACCAGGCACTCAACGCACGAAGCGCTACCAATTAATCCCTTAAATCAGTTGAATTGTGTCCCGTTATCGACAAACTCCGCTAAGTGTAGGAGAAATCCTCGTGAGTGATGGACAACTACACCCGACTGATCGAGTAGCGTCAGCGACTGATCGAGAAATCACTCTATCTGATCAACAATACAAAAAATCCATTTTCCCGATTCACCCACGCGAGGATCTCGAGCCAGGCACTCAACGCGCGAAGCGCTACCAATTAATCCCTTAAATCAATTGGATTGTGTCCCGTTATGGACAAACTCTGCTAAGTGTCGGAGAAATCCTTGTGAGTGATGGACAACTACACCCGACTGATTGAGTAGCGTCAGCGACTGATCGAGAAATCACTCTATCTGATCAACAACACAAAAAAACCGGTTGCCCGAAGGCACACCGGTTTTACGATTTCAATTGTTGCAAATGACTCGTACAATTAAATAGTTCACATAGGTTTTCGTTCTCACCAATTTTAACAATAGTTAACGACGTATTCCCTAGAGGCTCTTCGTACGTCGTCCCTGGTAACAGCTCAGACAACAGTCGTTTAATGAAGCCAGCGTGGCTAATCGCAAGCACTCGGCCATCCGGATAACGTTGTTGCATCTCTTCAATGAACGACATTCCACGGGCAATCACACTTTCATGAGTCTCCCCTTGCAAATCGAGCTGCTTCCAATCAGGTCCCCATTTTGCTAAACGATCCGCTTCTGTAGTCCCCTCGATTAATCCGCCAGCACGCTCTCGAAGACGCTTGTCCTCAATTACTTCTGCATGCGTCAGCTGTTCACCGATCACTTCTGCAGTTCGTTTTGCACGCTGCCACGGACTAGTGTAAATGGCATCCCAATTGTCTGACGCAAACCGCTCTGCTGCGCGTTCTGCCATCCTAACTCCATCTTCATCCAATGGAATATCCGTACTCCCCTGTGCTCGTCCTTGTTTGTTCCAGGCGGTCACTCCATGGCGTACAAATCCAACTGTGGTCATCCAAGTCGCCTCCTTTTCAAACATTGTAATGTGTATTACTTTATCACATGTTCAATAGTTTTCAAAACGGCCTAGCGTCGCTCTAAGTTATTAAATAGCACGATTCACAGACTGTTCTACGATAACTCGACCTGCTTTAATGACGAAGTTCGCAAGTGGCTGATCTTGAATCACATCGCTCAATTTTTGTGAGTCGAATATAACTAAATCCGCATTTTTCCCTTCAGCAATTCCGTACGTCTCTTCAATACCAAGACACTTTGCTGCATTGTACGTAATCATATCTAGGACGGATCGTTGCTGCTCAGCTGAACCCATAAACTGAGTCTCTGCGAGTAAATATCCAATTAGTAACAGATTAGCATTGCCAAACGGTGTAAAAGCATTTCTAATATTATTCGAAGCAAACGCAACGTTTACTCCTTGTTCCATCATCTGAATAACTGGCGCCATGCCACGTCGTATGTTTTTCTTATCATTACGTCCGTTCAAGTACACGTCTGTTGCAGGAAGCGGCATAATCGTGATTCCTGCAGTTGCAATCTTCGCAAATAATGCGCTGGCTTCTTCTGGTTCAAGCGATCCAAGACTTGTAACATGACCGAGCGTTACACGACCTTGCATGCCACGTTCGATAGTCATATCGCAAATACGTTCTGTCAATAAGTATCTAGGATCCTCCGTATGATCGGCGAAATCGACATGCAAATCGAGTGGTAACTTATGCTCTTCAGCTAAGTCAAAAACCAACTCTAAATGACGAATCGAATCTTCCAGCGTTTTTTCGTTGTAAGGACATCCTCCTACAACATCCGCGCCCATCTCAATACCTTGTTTCATACGTGTAAGCGTGCCTGCTGACTTCAGAATTCCTTCTTGCGGGAATACAACAATTTGTAAGTCGATTTTATCTTGATAGGCATCTTTCAATGAAAGCATCACTTCTACACCCAGTAACTTCTCGATATGATCGACATCAGGATGCGCACGCATGACCGTTGTTCCTTTAGCAATAGCCCAATTCAACACTTTTTCAGAACGTGCATACACATCGTCGTACGTGTATTCCGCTTTTAGTTCCCCTGTAATCTTAATTGCTTCTTCAAGCGTACCCGATTCATTCGGTTTTCGTTCTTCTAGAAATGCTTTATCTGGATGAATATGTCCTTCAATCAAGCCTGGGAGAACGACTCTGCCTTCACAGTCTATCGAGCGATCGGCAGATTCAGATAAGTTAAGTCCGATTTTCCGTATAAGTCCGTCCTCAATCCAGATATCCTGCAAATCTTCATCATCGCGAATTCGGGCATTGTTTATTAGTAACGTTGTCATCCTGCGTTCACTCCCTTAGTTTGCCTATTCATCGTCTTTAGGTTGACTTAACCGCTTCACGACTTCTTCGTCCCTTATGATTGGTTGAATTTTCACTTCATCTAATGCATGAAGATTAATATGACAATACCCATTCGGATTCTTCATTAGATAGTCTTGGTGAAACTCTTCAGCCGTAAAGAAGTTATCTAATGGGGCTGCTTCCGTTACGACATCTTTCTTATAAAACTGCTGTTCTTCTTTTACTGCTACTTTTACAATTTCTGCGTCAGCTTCATCTGAATAATAGATTCCAGAACGGTATTGAACGCCCACATCATTGCCCTGCTTATTTTCTGTAGTTGGGTCAATTACTTGAAACAAGTGATCCATCAATTTATCTAACGAAATACGATCAGGATCATACGTTATTTCTACCGTTTCCGCGAATTCCTGATCTCCTTGAATCACGTCTTCATAGCTAGGACTTTTCCCTGTTCCGTTTGCATACCCGGATACTGTATCTTTGACTCCATAGAGTCTAGCAAAGTATGCTTCCACTCCCCAGAAACAGCCTCCTGCAAAGTAGATTTTGTGCAACTCACTAGTATCATAATTCAAGTGCTCATTAACATTGGTCACATCTTCTTTCAACACGTAGCCATCTTCAGGTTCAGGCTCTGTACTCGGTCTCCCCGCATTCGTGCTACAGGCAGATAGAAGTAAACCTACAACTAATACAGTACATAACAAACCTCTGCGTTTCCACATACAATCCCTCCTATTCTTTACGTTCCCTTAACGAGTAATCGAACATTCTTTCTATCAGTTTAGCACACAAATAAAAAAAGCTACCCAGATCGGGTAGCGAGATTACTTGCTATTACGCTGTGCCGAGAACGACACCACATTTTTTCAAATACTGGCGATACGCAATGCTGACCTTGTCTGAAACAAGAGACAACTCTACTTGCAAATCGAGTGGAAGTTCTTCTGGTTTCTGATTTTGGACGATTGGTTTGTCTTGAGCAAATATTAAATCTTGGAACTCTATAATCTCCTGATCTGTCTGCCCTGTATCGTAGTTGAAAGACAAAATTCCATATGCCACTGAATGAGTTTCGGACATTGGACGAACAGTTAGTAAAATCGTCATCAATGTATCATTCTCTGCATCGCGTTTTGTGAAGCGTACTGTAAGTGGACGAACGATTTCGTACGTGTAGTACACGTATTTTGCAGTACCTGTCCCATCTGCATCCGGTTGGAAGATCCGGATTTCATCTGAATAAATTCTTCCATCTATTTCATTCATCTTATATGGTTCAATTTCACGATGTGACTCTGCCCCTAGGAACCCTTGGTGGACAACAGCCAAATGCCCAACGTCTAAGAAGTTTTCAACAATTCTTGGAGGTAGTGCTTCTGCTTCTTGCGGTCCCCAGATGACATTTCTCCATTCATCTGACTCCATTTCTGGATAACTAAAGAACTCAGGCTCATTTCCAGCGAGATTCACCCAGATCATTCCGTATTTTTCTACACATGCATATGTAGTTGCCTTAGCCTTTTTAGGAATCGATTTGCCTTCAGGCAATTGTGGGATCTTAACGCAATCTCCTTCGTCTTCGTATTCCCAGCCGTGGTAGGGACAAACCAGACAATCGTTTTTCACTTCACCAAGTGATAGGGATGCTCCTCTATGTATACATAAATCCTTGAATGCGTGAACCCCTTTGCTATTTCGGAAAATCGCAAGACGTTCTCCCATTAGAACAATTTGAATCGGCGCTTCTTGTACATCCTCCGAACGGCAAGCAACAAGCCATTCTTCTTGTAGTACTGTATCTTTCAACATAGATAGTTCCCCTTCCACTTGTTTGGTTACCCTCAGTGTACGAAAGGATAAGCATTCAGTCAACCCGAAAAACGAATCAACTATAAATAAAATTATAAAACGTTCGTGTTTAGTCTGTACAAATCAATTTGTTTTCTTTATACTCCGTAATATACCTCAAACAAACGAACTAAGGAGTGTTCATGTGTCCAAGAAACGTCCAGATGGTCTGCTCATCGGTGTAGACGAGAAAGTTAGCTATCCGAAAGCAATTGCCTTAGGTTTACAGCACGTACTCGCGATGGATTTGTATATTGCGCCCATTATTGTAGCGGGCTTATTGTCATTAAGTACTGAAAACACTTCGTTCTTCGTTCAAATGTGTTTCCTTGCGACTGGCTTGGCAACGCTCATTCAAACTGGATTCGGTTTAAAATTACCTGTCGTTCAAGGTCCTTCCTATGTACCAATTGGCGCCATTGCCGCAATTGGTGGCAAGCTTGGATTGGGTGCCATTGCAGGAAGCCTTATTCCAGGAGCCATTATGATCGCACTCCTTGGCTATCCATTGAAAGTATTCGCAAAAACAGTCCGTAAAATTGTGCCACCTATCGTCGGTGGCACCGTTATTATCATCGTTGGTATTGCGTTAATGCCTGTAGGCTTGAACAATATTTACTTCGCAGAAGGTACAATTGGACAAAACGTAGCAATCGCTTCAATCTCTGCTAGTATTTTGGTAACGTGTATGGTTCTCGGAAAAAGACTTCCCAGATTCGGATCATTTTTCCGACTAGTCTCTGTTATTTTAGCAATCGTTGGTGGGTCAATCGCCGCAAGTTTCTTTTATCCAACTGACTTTTCTCCTGTAAAAGACGCGGCTTGGTTCTCACTGCCGACACTGTTGCCATTCGGAAAGCCTGTCTTCGACATGGGAGCAATTCTTACAATGATGCTCGTGTACTTGATTATCCTACTTGAAACAACAGGTACGTGGTTTGTTGTCTCGACAATTACGGAAGAAGAGCTAGACGAAAAGCGCTTAAACCGTGCGTCGTTCGGTGAAGGCCTGGGATGTTTGGTCGGATCTTTGTTCGGAAGCACACCACTCACAGGGTATTCATCCAATGCAGGACTTCTTGCAATTACTGGAGTAGGAAGCCGTATGGTCATCATGGCGAGCGGATTCATCCTAGTATTACTTGGATTCATTCCCAAATTGTCTGCGATCATTATATGTATTCCTGAATCTGTCATTAACGGCATCTTTGGGATTGTCTGCGTTGCGATCGTCACAAATGGAATGAAGATCATCCAACCTATCATTATTGACGACCGCAATATGATTGTAATCGGTGTTCCAATTTTACTGACAATCGCGGTAACAGTGCTTCCAAAAGAAGTGTTAGCAACCGTTCCGAACTGGGCGAACTACTTGCTCTCTTCCGGTATCTCAGTTGGTGCACTTGCGACAGTGATTTTAAATCTCATCATTCCTGTGGACAAAGCATTAAAAAGCAGAAATACAAGTCTGGGTGAATAACCCATTAGGGAACACCTAAACCAACTTCTTGGTTTAGGTGTTTCCTAGTTTACAAACTTTATTAATTACTGTAAAACACCAGGTGCAACTATATCAGTTATTAAAAATTTTTTAAGCGAATTGTTTTAGAATTGCTGTCCACTTCAACTTCCCCGCCAATCGGGAATGTGAACATCGGTTGGGTGTGCCCGAAGTCGACGTCATAGAGGACGGGAATGTGTTGAAGCATCGGATGTTTGTCGAATATGTAATGGATTTGCTCAGTACACATATTGGATTCTCGTTGGAAACGGCCTAGTACCAATCCCCGGATTTCGCCCGTCACTTGCAACAACGAAGTCAAATCTCGTGCAAACGTCTCAGGAATCGTCATCTCATCATCTTCAATGAATAGAATCGAGTCCGTAAGATTAGGCATAAACTCCGTCCCTTGCAATAGATTTAACGTACACAAATTCCCGCCAAAGACACGTCCTTTAGCCACTCCTTCGTTGTAAACTTTCCATTCTGTCGGTTCAAACGAACGATTTTCCTGATCCAAATACCACGAATCATCGCTCCATTGTACAGAAGGCGTTAGATGGAAAGGTTCATCCTCCATGAGACACTTTTTGAAAAACTCCGTCTGCCAGTCTTGATCGATATCCATAGAGAAACTAGAAAAGTGAGGACCTGAATACGTGACCATCCCCGTTTTCGCCGTAATTGCTGTCGCAATTGCAGTAATGTCACTGTATCCACAAAACACTTTTGGATGATTTCCGATTAATTCATAATCCAAGTAAGGTAACAATTCATTACTATTAAACCCGCCAATAACTGTCACAATACCTTTTACATAAGGATCTCTGAAGGCATCATGGATATCCTCGATTCGGTGTTCAATGGAAGCAGAGTACTGAAGGTCGGCCTCATTTATATACTTACCAAACGTAACTTTGAATCCAAGAGCCTCTAGTCGTTCAGTTGCACTCTTCACGCCATCTTCAGACAAAATCGCAGCACCTCGGCTCGGCGCGACAATACGAATCTCATCACCCTTTTGTAATTTAGCAGGTACGTACATTGGCTCACATCCTTTTCATCTATTGTTAAACTATTTTGATTCATCATAAGACAACGATTGTACTCGGTCAATCTAAAAACAGGCACCTTTTGAAAGATGCCTGTTCATCTGCTACTTATTACGTCGTGCGTACTCTGCCATGGCATCCCGCATGAAACTCGCGAGCCCTGAGCCAAACTGATCGATGTTCGTTGTGAACCGCTCATCAACAACATACATTTCCCCAAGTCCTGCGAATGCTTCCAATGAATACGTGCCAATCGTGTTCAAAAACTTATACCACTCACCAATTGCTTGTTGAGCTTTCTCAGAGTCAGGTTCAAGATGTCGCATGTCAGCAAGACGTTGGTAAATCGCATTCATCTCTTTCTGATGCTCACGGCCGAACTGTTGCAACCTCTTGTTTGTTTCATCGACTACTTTATTCCCCCACCGATCGCGTGCTTCCTGTTCATACGGATTTTCATTGAAGTCGAACCCTTTGAATCGTTCTCCGTGTGTCATTGTCACTTCCCCCTTTCCTTCTTGTATCGTCTGTTCAATGGTCTGAATCATTTCATCCAGTTGCGATCGCTTATTCTGTAACATCTGTCGCTGACTTTGAAGCGCTTCAAGACGGTTGAACGCTGGATCCGTCAGCACTGCCTTGATTTGTTTCAAAGAAAATCCCAGAGCTCTGTAAAACAGGATTTGCTGCAGCTCAGCAAGGTTTTCATCCGAGTAAATTCGATATCCAGCTTCCGTTGTCCCCGAAGGTCTGAGTAATCCAAGTTCATCATAGTGATGCAACGTACGTATACTGACACCTGATAGTGCCGCCACTTCTTTCACTTTCATCGTCATTCTCCTTTCCTATCTTAAGTGTAAAGACTGACGTAACGTGAGAGTCAACAAAAAGATAGACTGCTTATCAAAATCAGCAGTCTACCGTTTAAACTCCTATATACAAATAGATAATTCCTCCGATAACGGATAACGTCAGAAGTAGTCTACCTATCAGTGCATCCTTTCTTAGGATACTTATCACCAAACCAGCTAACGCACTCACTCCAAACGTAGCCGCAATAACTTTCTTCATCATTTCACCTTCAAAAAGAGATGTGAATGTTATGTACGAAATGAGAAGTCCGAGTATCGTATTGATGACACGGATTCCTAAGTTCAATTTAAATTGTCTTGTATACATCAACCCTTGAAGTAGCAAACTTGCTGCACCAAGTGCGACGAAAATAGTTAATAACACAGCCATTCGAAAACTTCTCTCCCTCATTTAACACATTTATTATCATACTTATTACTTCCCTTGCTAACACACAAACTAACCTGCTCATTCAAATTCACTAATTCTACTTAAAATAAACGAACACTCTCTAAATCCGCTTGGTAATATAGTCTTTATTCTACTAGCTTGGAGGCGTTTGTTATCGCCCGTATTCACAGTCTTCGTACACGTCTTTCTATTATTTTTGTAATCTTTGCATTTCTACCCATTTCTTTACTCAGGTTTATAATCGGGCAGCGCGCTGTTAAACAAGTGGATGAAGCACTATACCAGGCGAAGCCAACGGGTAAAAATCGAGTCGTCTCCAACGATTTGATTGCCCCACTCTATTGAGCAGGACAGCTCGGTCTGTCCTGTTTTTCATCTATTCAAACCGATATAAGGAGATGAAACAGTGAAACTATCGTTACCCGTCAAGGTTGCATCCGTTCTGCTAGTACTACTTATGATAGGAAGCCTGTATATGTTATGGACGTTAACAGATAAGGAAAAAAAACAGTCCTCTGAGGCATTCATCCGTACGTATCTCCTTCAACCGGATGGATTCATACGGACGACAATCACGGATCGTGCGGATGAGTACTTGTCTGAGTCGATGGGTCTCTGGATGCTCTATCTTGTTGAATCTGATGAACCAAAACGATTCAAAACACAGGTCAAAACACTACAGGCTGAATTTCTCACTGCCGATCATCTCGTCACCTGGCAAATCATCGGACACAAAAAAGCTTCCGCAAATGCGTTGATTGACGATATCCGTATTGTCCAGGCACTCTATACCGCTTCAGAAAAGTGGAATAAGCCTACCTATCAGTCGCTTGCCGACCAAATGAGTCGTTCCATCGCACGCTATCAAACGATTGAAGGCATTCTTACCGACTTCGTAGAAACCAGTAACAAGGAAGTCGGTACCGAGCTAACGTTAAGTTATATAGTTCCTCAAGCACTCGATCTCATGGTTGAACGTAAGCTACTGTCAAATGATGTCTATCTGAAAACCCAGCAGGTGCTACTGGATGCCCCAATTACAGAAAATGGTCTATTCCCTAGAAGTTATTCGACCCGAACGTCACGTTATACGTACGATGCCGACGTCCATATGATTGATCAATTCTATACGGGATATCATCGTGCCGTTTGGGATGGAGATGTTACAGGTTTGATGTCATTTACGAAACAAGTGTTCCTCGATGGTGGCCATAAGCTTTATGGACGCTATGATCGCACAACTAGAAAGCCCACTGTTACTTTTGAAAGTGCCGCTGTGTATGCACTTGCCAGTATGATGTTTAGAGAAGTGGGAGAGACTGAATTCGCTGACCAATTGCTAAATCGGATGGAGCAACTCGCGGTCCAAGATAAGGCTTCCCCTTATTACGGTGGGTATATCGATGTTCAAACGAAAGACACGCATTCGTTTGATAATCTACTTGCATTGCTTGCCGAACAACAATCCGAAATGAAGTGAACTGACAAAGTATTGTTACATTCGTACCATCCAAAGTTCAAGGCAAATCACTGCACTCCGCTTGTTCATTGCAGTATACTTAGGGGAGATTTTTCATAGAGGTGATTCAATGGAATTACTGCGCTCGTTACTCGACGAACCGCTGATCTTATTATTTGTTATCTTATTTCTCGGCTCCTGGTTCGGCTCCCTGTCTATCAAAGGGCTTAACTTAGGTGCTGCTGGTGTTTTGCTTGTTGCTATGGTGTTTGGACATTTTGATTTTGCTGTATCGCCTGTCATCCAAAATTTCGGGTTAAGTCTGTTCATTGTTGGCATCGGGTTACAAGCAGGCCCGAAATTTTTCCGCATGTTGCGATCTAGTGGCCTGATTTTCGGGATTTTATCCTTGTTGATCATCCTAATCGCAGTAGCTACAACGATTCTCGTTGCGAAAGGGCTCGACTTGGACCCTGCACTCAGTGTTGGCTTAATGACAGGTGCTCTTACAAGTACACCTGGTTTAGCTGCCGCATTACAAGCAACGCATGATCCGATTGCATCGGTCGGTTACGGAATTGCTTACCCATTCGGAGTCTTGGCTGTCGTACTATTCGTCCAATTACTTCCCCGAATCGGGAAAATTGACTTACAAAAAGACTTGGAAGAGACCTCAAATCCGATTCGTACAGCTGGTTCGCCTGTTCTTACAACTCTTGAAGTGACCAATCCTATGCTTTACAAGAGCAGTTTAAGCGAACTACATTTCGCTCCTTACGACGCCGTTGTCAGCCGGGTAATACGTGATGGACATACGATGATTGCACTCGGAGATACAATTTTGCTACATGGAGACTACTTGGTTGTTGTCGGAAACGAAACTAAACTCGATGGGTTAATGGCTTATGTCGGTCAACCTGTTGACACAGATCTCGAAAATCCAGACAATGTCCATCTTCGCAAAGTGACGATCGATTCCGATGAAGTGATTGGGAAAACGTTGAAAGAACTCCGGTTACGAAAAGATCATGGAACAACGGTCACACGAATTACACGCGAAGGGATTGAACTGACTCAAAACCCAAATTTGCCATTGATCCGTGGGGACGTCTTGACAATTGTCAGTACGGAGCAGCGGCTCGATGAAGTCGAGAAATTGTTCACTCGTAAAAAACTCACCATCACGAATCTGGATATCTTTTCAATCAGTGTAACCTTGCTACTTGGCGTCCTACTCGGTATGGTGCCAATCCCGCTTCCTGGACTTGGTACTATCCAGCTGGGTACAGCAGGCGGTCCACTATTTGTCGCTCTGATCATCGGGCACTTTGGTAAAATCGGTCCTATTCATGTCCGCTATTACGGTCCATCCAATCACGTCATCCGTGAACTCGGTCTCGTACTTTTCCTCGCAGGTGCCGGAACGACGGCAGGTGCTGGAATCGTGGAAGTCATACAAGAGGAAGGCGTTAAGCTTATTTTGGGTGGAATACTGATTACGATAGTCCCTATTATCGCTGGCTATTTCGCAGCACGTAAACTGCTAAAACTTAGCGTTGTTCATTCTCTCGGTGGACTTTCAGGAGGTATGACGAGTACGCCTGCACTTGGCGCCTTGAACCAACTGATTGACTCCGAAGATCCCGCGATTGCCTATGCCGCGGCGTATCCATTCGCACTTATACTTGTGGCGATTGCCTCTCAACTCATTGTTTTCTTCCTATAGAAAAAGACCCTGACACTTCCGTTTACAACGGTTGGTGTACAGGGTCTTTTGTTTCGTCAGGTCTACGCATCCAAACGAAGGCAAGTACAGCTCCTCCGATAAGAACAAGTGTAGCAAAGTAGAATGGATAATCTAGGTTAATATCGAACAGGATTCCTCCTAATATGGGACCAGCCATATTCCCAATGCTCGTAAACATAGAGTTCATCCCACCGACAAAACCTTGTTCATTTCCAGCGATTTTGGACAAGTAGGATGTTGCCGCTGGCCTAATTAAGTCAAAACCGACAAACACGACCATCGTTACAGCTAAAATTGCAAAATAGGAACTCACAACAGTCATCGCTCCAACTAAGACAGCGGATAAAACAAGACATAAGTAGATTAGTTTCTTTTCCCCTATCTGTTTTGCAAGTCGATCGAATAGAAAAACTTGTGCAATTGCACCGACAATTCCACTACCTGTAATCACAATAGCGATATCCGCTGGAGTGAATCCGAATTTATGATCTACGAATAAGCTAAATATAGATTCGAACGATGCAAGGCCAAACGATAGCACAAAGATCAGTAAAAACGCGATGAAGTAGATCGGTGCAAAGACTCGCTTGAATCCAGGCTTTTTCGTATTCATCGTTTCTTCATATTGACGCTCCGGTTCTCGTAACATAATTAGCGAAAAGATAGCTGCAAAAAGAGCCAGTCCTGCTGCAAAGAAAAAGGGAACACGGGTACCAAGAGTCGCTAGGAACCCGCCAATTCCTGGTCCTAATATAAATCCAGTAGATATCGCTGCAGACATGTAGCCAAGTGCTTTTGCTCGTGTATCATTTGTTGTAATATCTGCAATGAATGCCGTCACAGCTGGCAT
This sequence comes from Sporosarcina sp. A2, assembly GCF_050858885.1. Taxonomy (GTDB): domain Bacteria; phylum Bacillota; class Bacilli; order Bacillales_A; family Planococcaceae; genus Sporosarcina. The sequence goes on from NZ_CP193898.1 coordinate 2,506,726, forward strand.
GATAAATGCTGCGCTAACGCCACCGACGATGCGTGATGCAAATAGGACAGACAGCGTTTGTCCAACAGCAAAGAGTAATTCTGATGCACTAAACATGACCAGTCCTATGACGATCATCTTTTTACGTCCAATTGAATCTACCCAGCGCCCAGATAACGGCGATGCTATCAGCTGCGCGACTGCAAAGAATGCGACTAAATAGCCGACCACTTTACCTGACAAATGCAATTCGTTCATTAACGTAGGCATGACAGGAATTACTAAACCAATTCCTAAAAAAGCAATCAGTAAATTTGTTAATAACAACCACAATGTAAGGGATGATTTTTTCATATGTTACGCTCCTACAACCAGTATCGATCTTAAAATAGTATATTTCTCCATCTTATCACGGTTGTTTGAAGTTACAAAGGTAATTGTTCTATTTGCACAATTCCTTGTGAACATTCCTTGTCGCATGCGTTAAAACGCTCCCGCACCGCCTCCACCGCCTCCTACTCCTCCACCACTTGAACTTGACGAGGATGATGAAATTCCTGACGCAGCGACTATACTATCCGCACGGTCCATTTGCAAATAGGCATGTGCTCCGATCGGGAAATAGTACATGATAGGTGGGACATATCCCCGATCGTAAAGAGAATTTGGTTCTACAAGTTTACTTTCATCAATTGTTTTCGTACCGATTCCAAATATGACCGCACGCTTTTGCTCGTCATCCAGTTGATCATCTAAATCCTCAGCCGAAACTTCGGGTAATCGCTTTCTGAATGCATCCCATTGAGAGAGGATTCCATATCCTTTCACTGTTTTTGGAGCATATAAAAATCCAAATAATACGAGCAACAAACTTGGGAATATCAAAAACAATAACCACATGAACTGATCGTAAATCCCAAATAGAATCATTGGTGCAATGAGCAAGAATCCTACTACGACGGATAACATGCGTACTCCTATCCCACCACCCTTCATGTCATTATGAGCGATTTCTTCTCTAATGGACCTCTCCCAAGCACTTAGTAACGTAGTATATTTTTCAACATCTTGGCGTACTGACAATTTGTCTCCCTCTAATACATCCAAATCATTATAAGAAAACGTTTGACCGTCACCAAATCCATCAAAGAGCCATTCGATAAGCAATCGTTCGTGTTCATATTCCGTTTTTCGACTGATTACATGAAATACGTGCTCCTCTTGTTGTTCAATGTACCCCTTTCGAAGTAATTCCAACAGGGCAGTTGTTTGAACTTGGGTACTATCAACATGAGGTACGGTAAATTGGAGTGTTGAAGGTAGACTCATGATTGCTTCAGGAACAAAATAAGCTGCTGGGTACTCCAGTGCTGCGGCTTCTTGTCTTTTAGACTGCAAGCGAAAGGCATAGACAGCTATTAGTACTAACAACAGAACAGTACCTCCAAATATGAAAGGTGCCACTTGTCCAGACAACGTATGCATCTTATTGTAACGAGCTTCAGCAGTTACTAAGGAAACCTGCTCGGATTCCAATTCAGGACGGATCTTTTTATCACTGGCACGCACAGCTCCAGTAAATAACGCCTCATCGTATCCTACGCGAACGTCCGCTTTTGTTCCCGCTGAAACTGCTCCCAGGTTAAAGATCACATTACCATCTCTATCGGTCTTTTCAGTTCCACGCGCAGCATCATACCCCATTGCAATAACGTCTCCTGTCACCTCAGGTGGATGAAGGGTAATTACAACATTGCCAAAATCAGTTTCGTTTCGATCATCAAAAAAAGGCCAATAAAACTGGGCTACGTCTAAATATCGCTCCACACCCTCGACAATTGTATAAGTTAACTCGATAGCTACAGTTTCGTCTTTAGCTTTTCGACGGATTTTATAGCTACCATCCTTCCCTTCAATTTTAAGCGATTTTCCATTCTCTTCCGCACGAAGGTCACTGATCTTACTTCCCTCTTTCGGATAAAGGTCACGGGTGATACCGTTAAAAGAACCCTTGAATTCATACGTTAATAATTCTTTCACCTGTACGTTTCCTTCTTCGATTAGTTGGGCATCAATCTTGAAATCCTTGATTGTGAAATCATCTGCAAATGCTGGGATTGGAAAAACAAGTACCAACACCAGCAGCACAGCACTTATAAATGTTTTTTTCACGTTCATCACTCCCTTCCTTTTATTACGATTGGATATAGTTATAGTTTCAAGGTTCGAAGGATTCTTCGTTCTACAAGTCTCTTTCCCTAAAATCCCCAAAACAAAAGCGTTCCACCCGATTTCGGATAGAACGCTTCTAAATTATTTACTTATCCTTCTAAAAGCTCGTAGTCAAAGTCTGCAAACGACTCCATGAGTTGTCCTTTTTCATGAAATGATAACGATCGAGTCACGTCATTCGGAATGATGAAACAATGTATACCTGCGCTGATTGCTGCGATAGAGCCATTGTAAGAATCCTCAACAGCAATTGCTTCATCCGCAGTAACTCCTAGTCGTTCCAGCGCGACTTTATAGATCGCGGGATTCGGCTTTACTTCTTCCACATCTTCAGCTGAAACAATGATAGGGAAAAATTTTAATAAACCATACTGCTCTAAGAAGCCTTCGATCCATTTACGACCAGAACTACTCGCAACCGCCAATAGGATACCTTGTTCCTTCAGTTTCTCAGCTGTTTCTAGGAACCCATCCCTTAACGCCAATTGCTCTCGAATCGTTTCAAAGCGTGCATTCACTTGCTCATGAAATACAATACGATCCATTGGTACATCCAGTGACTGGTCAATGAAGTCAAACAATGCGCCATCTTTTAATCCTACAACCTTCACGAATTCTTCCAAAGTTAGATTAAATCCGTGTTGCTCTTTAAGTATTTCCTGATAAATATCAAACCATGCGGACTCTGTATCTATAATCGTTCCATCAAAATCGAAAATTACTGCCTTCTTCACAACTGATCCCCATTCCTATACGTACTCTTGCTACTTTCCTCATTATAGAGGCTAAGACTCGTTTGGTCGACCAATACTCTAGAAATCACCTTGTTATCAGAACACTCTCGTGCATCAATGCTTCTGATGTAATTATAGAATGAGTGGTTGCCAGAATATTTTAACTGTTGTATACTCGAGTCACTTACATAACTGACCGTACGGGTGCTTGAGTGAATCAGGCTGAGATAGCAGACGAATCCGCTGCTGACCGCATCTGATCTGGATAATGCCAGCGTAGAGAGCCGTGATCTGAGGATCATTGGGTACCCGGGAACCCACTCCTCGACCGTCTGCGCTTTCAGACGGTCTTTTTTTGTGAGAAAAAAGCAAAATAGGAGTGAACATTCATTGAACAAGCTTAAATTTACTGATGTACTTATTACAATTATGGTTGGTGTGGTATTCGGTATTCTGATGAAGTTTTGGGATGATCTCTATACCGTCGTCAAACCGATGATGCCCGTTGCGCGACAACTTCTCTATGGCATGTGGTTCATGAATGGCGTATTCGCCTTCTTACTTATCCGGAAACCTGGCGTTGCATTGCTTGCAAGTGTTGCAGGTGCTGGCCTATCTGCATTCATGGGACATGGCTTAGAAGTACTAATCTATGGATTCGCACAAGGTCTAGCTGCAGAGCTTCTATTTGCTGCATTCCGATACAAAAAGTTCTCTATGGTAGTCGCAGGTGTAGCTGGCATCATGTCATGTATTGCGAGTTTCGGATTGGACATGTTTTACGGATATGCCGATTTAGAAACTTGGGCATTAGTTGTGAAATACGGACTACGCGTAGTTAGTGCATTCATCTTTACAGGCGTATTCGCTGTACTCATCGTCCGGGCTCTAGAAGCAACAGGTGTTACATCATCTATACGCCCCGTGGCGAAAGAAGAATACTCGCTACTGGACCGGTGATTTGAATGAAAGACGGACGAACCAACCATCAAAACACTGCATTCAGTATTGAGAAACTACGCTTGAAGTTTCCTGGAGAAGATTCATTGATATTCAAAGATCTCTCTATTTCTGTTGAAAAGGGTGAAAAAGTATTACTTCTTGGGCCAAGTGGCTGCGGAAAGTCTACGTTACTTCAAGTCGCAAGTGGCATTGTCCCAAATTCTTTTGAACTACCAATGAAAGCTGAAACACTTAAGCTTCCGAATTCCTGGGGATTCGTTTTCCAGGATCCAGATACTCAGTTTTGTATGCCTTATGTCGACGAAGAACTTGCATTTGTGCTCGAAAACTTAAACGTGCCTCGTGAAGATATGCGGACGCTTATCGATGCTGTACTTCAACGCGTAGGACTTCATATGACAGACATCCACACATCTATTTCGGAACTTTCCCAAGGCATGAAACAGCGGCTAGCTTTAGCCTCCGTGTTGCTAATGGAGCCCGATGTCCTGTTTTTGGATGAACCCTCTGCACTTTTAGATCCTGAGGGTACGAAGCAGATCTGGGACTCTATTCAAGCGGCGACGGCTGAACAAACCGTCGTTATCGTGGAACACAAAATCGAGCAAATTGCAGGGTGGATTGACCGAGTTGTACTATTCAATGACGACGGAGAGATACTAGCAGATGGATTGCCCGAATCAATTTTCAACGATTTTAAAGATGAACTTATCCAGTACGGAATTTGGTATCCCGGGGTGTGGAACGATTACTTGAATTCCGATGCATATCGGACGCTGTCTGAAGAACGTTCACCTTCCACCGCATTGGAAGTTTTGCATGGGGAGTACTTCAATGGATATCGTGGAAAGAAATCTGTTATTCATGTAGCAAATGCATCGATAACTAAAGGTTCGTGGGTGACTATCTTAGGAGAAAACGGATCTGGAAAGAGTTCTTTACTACTTTCATTTATGCAATTGTTGAAAACGTCAGGTACTTTAGAAGTAAATGGAAACCAAATTACGCAGAAGAAACGCCGTAAAGTACTACCTACTGGATTATCTCTTGTCTTCCAAAATCCAGAGCTGCAATTTGTTACGAATTCGATTATCGAAGAGTTGACGATTTCACTACAGGGAATATCGTCCACTGAAAGTACGCAGCATGCCGAAGATATGGTTAAGCTTTTCAACTTACCTGCATCTGAAAACCGTCATCCCTATCAGTTATCGATTGGCCAAAAGCGACGATTGAGCGTTGCGACCGCGCTCACTTCTACAACAGATATTTTACTGTTGGATGAACCTACATTCGGTCAGGATGCGCGAAATACGTTCGCCATTCTAGAGAAGTTAGAAGCTCTACGAACGAATGGGATGACAATCGTTATGGTTACACACGACTTGGAGATTGCTGCTCATTTTGCTACGGACCTATGGAAAGTTGTGGACGGTAGACTCGTTTCATGTACACGACAAGGGGGTGTTAACGATGCCCAATTGGTTTACGCCTGATCGTAAAACGTGGTTATTCGCGGTGAATCCCGCACTTAAGTTTGCTCTATTTGTTTTACTGTTACTGTTCACGCTATTCACTAGAAATTTGCCATTTGTCAGTTGGCTAGCTATCTTGTTTGGGATCTTACTCTATGGATTCAGTGGCTACCCGATTCGGAAATTAGCATTGCTTTCGATACCCCTTGTCATTTCCTTTGCGTCCTCAGCATTTACGATGATGTTGTTCGGTAAAGGAGAAACCGTATTGTGGCAATGGGGCCTCTTTAAAATCTCTGAAGAAAGTGTCCGTCATGGATTGCTACTCGGCACGAAGTCGTTAACATTTGGATTTGTTGGCCTAACTTTCCTGCTCACTGTGCAACCCGTAATATTCTTCTACGCGATGATGCAGCAATTTCGAATGCCTCCCAAGTATGCATACAGTTTCATAGCATCCATTCGCTTGCTGCCTGTTGTCGTTGAAGAAATCCAAGTGCGTAGCAATGCATTGAAAGTGCGAGGAATTACCTTTTCGCGTGGGATGAAAGGATGGGGCGAGCGCATTCAAGCGTACACGGTTCCTCTATTTGCTCAAAGTATACGGCGCGCACAACGAATGGCGATTGCGATGGAATCGAAACAATTCCAGATGGGGGCTATCCGTACTTATTTCTACCCTACTTCTTACAGTCGAATGGATATAGTATTTCTTAGTGTTCTAGCAATAAGTGTTGCCAGTATTGCGATGCTTGCATTTGGATAAGTAATTCTAAAACAGGAGCTCCCGAATAGCGAGGGCTCCTGTTTTTGTTATAGAGTTTTTAGTGATTTAAGTAGAAGGGCTTCGCGGATGCGAAGCTTTCCTTATATAAGTTTAGGTCTTTACGTGCTTGATTGTTCGCGAAATAGTGGTGTATGCGCGTTTGTTTTACTGCGCGGGCCACGTGTTGAGATTTTAGTTTGTGGTTAGGAGCGGTTTTGTAAGTTTATGAGCGCTTTTTCAGGGTTATGAGCGTTTCCCCAAGTTTATGATCACTTTCTCAGGGTTATGAGCGCTTTTCCTGTTTTATGAGCGTTCAACGGTTTCCACAGCGGGTAACATGCCTGCGGCAATTGCTTCGCTTCTTAATTCGTCACGGAATTTTGGATGTGCGATCGCGATTAGCGCTTCAGCACGTTCGCGTAGTGATTTACCATGCAACTTAGCAATTCCGTATTCTGTAACAATGCAATCCACTTCGTTTTTAGACGTGGTCACCACAGATCCTGGTTCGAGATTCACTTTAATGCGAGACATGGAATCGTTCTTTAGTGTCGAGTACAAACAAATGAATCCTTTTCCATTTTTCGCTAGCTGCACGCCTCTAGCAAAATCAGCTTGTCCCCCAGTGGATGAATAATAATTTCCTCCAATAGTCTCAGATGCACATTGTCCATACAAATCGACTTCAGTTGTCGCATTAATTGACACGATGTTGTCTTCTTTTGCAATCTCGTATGGATCATTCACCGCACTCACCGACAAGAATTCCACTTCTGTATTGTTGTGTAAGAAATCATACAAACGCTGTGTACCGTAAGCAAATGTCGTAATAATTTTCCCGGGATACGTGTTTTTCTTCGTACCCGTCAATGCTCCTGAAGCTACCAAGTCAACGACACCGTCGGTAAGCATTTCAGTATGAATACCAAGGTTACGGTGATTTTTCAGCATACTCATGACAGCGTTCGGTACAGCACCAATACCAACTTGCAACGTATCCCCGTTTTGAATTTCAGACGTAATGTAACTTGCAATCTTTTTATCCTTCTGACTAATGACCGGGCACTTCTCTTCAGTAAGAAACGCATCGTGCTCAACATATCCAGCAATTTCGTTCATGTGTATTTGGTTCTTTCCAAAAGTCCGTGGCATATGCTGATTTACTTCTAGGACGAACGGAATCTTGCCGATGAATTCTGACACATAATCCGCCTGTGTTCCTAATGAAAAGTATCCATTTTCATCCGGCAAAGATGCAACCGCCATGACAACAGGAAGTTTTAGCGTATCTCGCAGTAGACGCGGAACTTCGTTAAATACATTTGGAACTAAATCGATCGTACCATTATGAAAGGCTTTTCGTGTTGCACCACTCAAGAAATACGACTTGTGTGACAAGTGACCTTTCATTTCCCCACGAATGTACGCACGTTCACGTAGTACCAACATTTGATGAACAGTTACGTGATCCAATTGTTCATAGTTCGCTTCTAAAATATCGAGCAACAAATGGGGTTCTCCATTTGCGATAGGAATAATAATATCTGTGCCAGGTTTCAATAACGTCAATAACTCTTGGTCATTCAATAACTTCGTCATGAGTACACTAACAACTCCAGTCCATATAATACTTTAATCATACAGGAGACTGAGCGCTCGCTCAACAAAACTACGCGCTTAATGAAACAATCCTCCCGTATTATTTTACAGAAGGATTGGAACGTCTAACCCATCGCAACCAACTTAACGAACTAATAATTGCAACAAGAGAAACAACTAGAGAAGGCAAGAAGTATGGTGGTCGATATGTCAGTTCAATTGTATTTGTGCCTGGTTCAATCGGTAATCCAGTAAAGGCATAATTCGCCTTTAAGACAGCTACTTTTTTGTCATTCACTTTCGCCGACCAACCTTTTTCAAAAGGAATTGGCATGACAGCTAGCTGATCTGCATTCGCATTGTTCAGTTGTACGTGCGCATGTCCGCCCTTCCACACCACTTCAGGAGCAGAAGTTTGAGCACTCTTCTTTTTCGCATCTAGAAGCGTTGCATAGTCTTCCGCGTAGAACTCCAAATCCTTTAACGAATACGTTCCTTCGGGTACGCGTATCCGGATGACTTCCTCAGATGGCACCCGGATGGTCAAGTCATTGACGCGAGTTCGATAAATCGAATCGGTGCGTTTTCGAGTTGTTTTATAGTCATTCACTTTTAGATGGAAGCCTATATCTGCAGTAGAACGTTTTAAGTTAAATGAAACATAGGTATCTTCTTTCAGTAGATGAACGTCAGAAACCTTTAAATCGATCCCACCATCTTTACCTGTCACAACGAGCTTTTTATTCTCATAGCTAGCTCGCACAGGTTGTATGGTCACCTTATCCATTAAGTTCGCAGCAGAAGGTACTGAAGAAGAGGGTTCATCCCAATCTTCCAAGACCACTCCACTCAACATCGCGTGTTCTCGCGCAATCGCGGGGCTCTCTTTTAATTGGTCTTCCGTAAAAACAGTATCCGTAGTTCGTACAAATGGGAGACGATGCTCGTTTTCAAACGCCGTGAATTCTGCATTACGTGAAACTTCTTTAAATCCATAAGGAACCGGATTACCTTTTGTAGAACGTACTGCATAATCACCATTGAGTAAGCTGTACAAATTTGCACGTCCACCCAGCCCTGCATAACGGCTGACACTTTCTCGCCCCATGTCAATCGACAAATTGTCCAAGTAAAAGTGCAATACGTGCTGATTCAAGATGCTGGAATAACTACTCATCCCGAGGAAGTTTTGTACAATCGGTGTGTTATTTCGTGTACCTATCATCCAATCAATCCTCGCAAGTGGATCTGACTCAATTGCCGTCAGCTCAGTCACTAATTCTCTGGACGCGTCTCCGTTATAAGCATCACTCGTAAAGAAGGTCTTCGGGATGCCTTGTCCATGCACTTGGTCTATATTAGGATGATTCCCCGTCAACTTCTCCTCTTGAAACAAATTCACCGTCACTAAACAGGATGCAATGATGCCAATCCACAACGCAATGTCCCAGTGTTTAAACTGACGAACTGTCGCAAGGATGGCAAGTACACCAGTAATCAGGGCCAGCACGACTAAACTATCCGAATACAGACTCGGCTTTCCTTCTAAATTCATTTTGGAAAACAAGAAATAGAGGGCAATCATTCCAAGTACAGCGATGCTTACTTCTTTTAAGCGAATCTCTTTCCAATTTTGTAACGTGATCGCAACCAAACCACCTGCGACGAGCATTATTATGTGCTCCCAGCGGTATTGAGGCGCTGACAGACCGTTAAACATACTCCCTACTGCAGGACTCGCGTGCAATACCGCTAATACAACGGTCATGAGCGCAAACAATCGATACACTCGATTTTTATATAACGAGAATAGGAGCAAACTAATTATCGCGAAAGCCGGCAACACGACCAACTTCCCATCAGATAAAATATTCTCAGTCATGTCAAACAGCGGAATGTCCCCTTCAAACGGTGGCCGAAAATTATTTAGATATCCGTAGACAGCTGGTATGAAAAACGGTGCACTCAGTGCAGCACCTAGCAAACCACCTACAAGGAATTGTACTATTTGCTGCGTCTTTTTCAATTCGACTTTTGCGATGGGAAGGAACCACCGAAAAGCTATGTAAATAAAAGTTAATAAGAAATTTATATACGCAAAGTAGAAGTTGTCGATCATACTGATCGTTACTGCAACGATAAACCATCCTGGTTTTCCATAACGCATAATTCGCTCTACAGCTATAAGCAGAATCGGTAAGAAAAGCATGGCATCCGAAAAGAACTCCCAATAGGTTACATGACGGAAGTACAAAATACTTACGCTATATATAACGGAAGCGATATAGGCAAAACGAGTTTTCACCCCAATGAATCGAAAAAAATGGGTTGTAATCAGTAAAATTAACGTGAGTCGAATGATGCTCACAAAAACGGTCACGTCTGCCCAGTACTGAATGTTCGGAAACGCTATAATCTTTGTCCATTCTAAAATAGCCGTAATGGCTACAGTTATTAAAAACACTATAGACGTCGAAAAATAATAGCCCAGTTGTGAAAAAATACCGCCACCTAACCCAAATCGTTCCGAGTAGAAAAAGTTCCCATCCCGGATAGCTTCGTACAAAAAGTGTTTAAACGGTATCATCTGTGACAACCCATCATTTGGCCCGACGACATAGCGACCTTCCGTCCATTCTGACAGCATAAATGCATGTGCCCCTACGGCTGTTACTACACTCAGAAGGACAAGTACAATCCAAGATTTCGTCTTCATCATGTAGACTTCAGCACCTTTCCTGTTACAACGAACGTTACAGGTACTGTAATGATTAAAGCTGCAAGTGGTGCTATCGTGCTATTCACATTCAATCCATCTACTAATAGATAAAGAAGAATGGCTGTCACTACGACATTAACGAGCTGCGTAATTGGATACATTACAAACTTCTTTAACGTAGGTTTTACTTTGTATGTGAAGTAACTGTTCAAGAAAAATGAAATGATCATACTCAAGACGACTGCGCTGAAATGCGAAATCATATAGGCCAGTCCGAGACCTTTTAGCCCGAGTAGGTAAAACGCATAATAGATAGCTGTATTGATGACGCCTACGATGGCGAATGTAATGAATTCACGAACTTCGAATTTTGGCATGAGAGACTGGTTTTCCTTTCACCTCGGCGCTAGTGCGTCGAACAAGATAATGGGGTCGCTTTTTGGTTTCATTATAAATGCGTCCTACGTATTCTCCAATAATACCAAGGGAAAGCAACTGAACACCTCCTAGAAAGAGGACCGCTGAAATGGTCGTGAAATACCCGGGTACATCTACACCATTTTTTGCGATATCGATCAGTGTAATGACTATATAGGAAATGGCTAAAAACATACTTAGCAAGCCTGTATAAAAGCATAAGCGCAACGGTTTCGTATTGAACGAAACGACCCCATCGACTGCATAGTTAAGTAGTTGTTTAAAGGACCATTTCGTTTCGCCATGCTGACGTGTGACATTATCATAGCAAATCGTCTTCTGCTCTAGTCCAATCCATGAATAGAGGCCTTTTGAGAATCGATTGCCTTCACTCAACTGAAGCAACGAATCGACAGCGCGGCGACTCAACAAGCGGAAATCTCCTTCTCCATCATGCAACTCAACATCTATAGTTTTGTTGACACCCCAGTAATAGGCACGCGATAACAGTGAACGAATCGTGGAGTCACCTTTACGATTCCGCTTAGCAATGACTTGGTCATATCCTTCTTCATATCCTCTAATAAGTTGTGGGATTAAGTCTGGTGGATGTTGCAAATCAGCATCCATTAAAATTACCGCGTCTCCTTTTGCGTATTCAAGACCGGCTAAAATCGCAGCTTCTTTACCGAAGTTACGTGTAAACGATACATATTCTACTTCAGGATAATCAATGACCGCTCCACGGATCTCATCCATTGTCCGGTCGCTACTTCCATCATCTACAAATAACACTTCATATTGGATTTTGCTTGACGACATGGTCTCGGTGAGAGCATTCATCATGTTATGGATATTTCCTTCTTCATTATATGAAGGGATAACAAATGAGAGAAACAAGTGGTTCAATTTGCGCACCAGCTTTCTAGTTTTGTACCATGTATACTCTCTCTAATACCCGTTTTCTCTCAAAATATCACATTTAGTAATTGTGTAATTGTTTTGAATGGTTTCATTGTTGCACAATCTCTACCTTATGATGTAGTGTGAATCGCCTGTATCTCCTCTTTGAATTTTCTAGTAGTTCTGCGAATTCCAGCCGTTATTGCAACACCCATGGATTCAGCGCATACTTATCTACGATTATTGAATAGACAGGAGTTTTACAGATGATTTCAACTATCGAAAAAATCGCCCAAGATCCTTGGGAAGCTTATTTAGACGTGGATGAACACGGGCAACAAGTTCTATCCAGTATTGAATTCACAACTACGTACTTATGCAATATGCGCTGTGAACATTGTGCGGTCGGCTATATGCTGCAGCCGAAAGATCCAGATGCGCTTCCAATCGACCTACTGATTCAACGACTTGAAGAAATCCCACATTTACGAACCATTAGTTTAACAGGTGGAGAGCCCATGTTTTCCAAGCGTTCCGTTGAACGATACGTTCTCCCCTTACTGAAATATGCACATGAGCGTGGAGTTCGGACGCAAATGAATTCCAATCTGACGATGCCGCTTGAGCGCTACGAACAGATCGCTCCTTATCTCGATGTTCTTCATATTTCCCACAACTGGGGAACCGTTGAAGATTTCGCTGAAGGTGGATTTGCCAATATGGAACGCATGCCATCATTTGAAAGGCGCGCAGAGCAATTCCAAAGAATGATTGAAAACAGCCGTGCATTGGCGGATTTAGGAGTGATGGTCTCTGCGGAAACTATGTTGAATCGTAGAACACTTCCCCACCTTCAAAAAATTCATGAACAAGTCGTCCATGAAATGAAGTGCACAAGACATGAAATCCATCCGATGTACCCAAGCGATTTCGCTTCATCATTAGAAGTTCTATCCTTGGATGAAACGCGTTCGGCAATAAAAGAGATCCTCCAATTCCGTAATCCTTCCACTTGGATGCTGTTTGGAACGTTACCTTTCTATCCTTGCAGTCCGACCTCAGCGGATCAGGAGCTCTTGGCTCAACTTAAGGCGAGTACTAATGTATCCGTACGAAATGATCCAGATGGTCGTTCTCGTTTAAACGTTAATATCTTCACTGGTGATGTAATTGTGACTGATTTCGGAGATGTGCCACCACTGGGGAATATTCAACAGGACACCCTACCGGAAATGTATGACGCGTGGCAACAGCACCCACTTGCAAAATCTGTTAGCTGTCACTGCCCTGCTGTTCGTTGTCTTGGCCCTAATTTACTTGTTAAAAATGCGTATTATAAGAATATTGACTTTACAAATAGGAAAGCCGTACTGCTATAATAGGCTCTATCAACCAGATGAGGGGATATGAATTTAATGTATACTAACGTTTTCTTAGCAACTGCTTTTTCAAGTAAGTCACCGAAAGAGGTAGTCGTTTTGAAAGACTGCCTCTTCTGTATTGATGAACAGGGAATAATCGATCGCATCGTGGAACCTGACCATGCTGATTATGAACGCATTCTAGACGAGTATGTGCATACGCATGCTTTCCGAAAAATCGATGAAGGTTCCTATTTACTTCCAGGTTTTATCGACTTACACGTTCACGCTTCTCAGTGGGCGCAGGCAGGAACTGCACTTGATATCCCGTTACATGAATGGTTAAGTACGTATACGTTTCCTTCTGAAGCGAAATTTGCAGATTTAGAGTATGCCAAAGTTGTCTATGAAGATGTAGTACAAACACTAATAGCAAACGGTACGACAACAGCACTTTACTTTGCTACGGTTCATAAGGAAGCTAGTGTGTTGCTTGCCGAAATTTGTGCAGAGCGTGGACAACGTGGTCTAGTCGGAAAAGTGGTCATGGATTTAGCGCAGGAGTGCCCGGATTTTTATCGAGATAAAGACACTGAAACTGCATTGCGAGACACTGAAGAATTCATCTTAAAAATAAAAGAAATTGCTAAAACAACAAAACAAGGCGTCTATCCAGTAGTAACGCCTCGCTTCATCCCTACTTGTACAGATGAAGTGCTCGAAGGTCTAGGTGCACTTGCAGCTAAACATGATACACATATTCAGTCTCACTGCAGTGAAAGCGACTGGGCACACCAACATGTGCAAGAACGCTTTGGTAAAAACGACGCTCAAGCTCTACATGATTTTGGTTTGTTGCAAGATAAGTCTGTAATGGCGCATTGTAATTTTCTCTCTGACGACGATGCGAAGTTGTTTGCTGAAACTGGAAGTGCTGTTGCCCACTGTCCGGTGTCAAACGCGTACTTTGCGAATAGCGTAATTCCAATTAAGCGTTTTGCTGGAATGGGTGTCGATATTGGACTTGGTTCTGATATTTCAGGCGGCTTTTCACCAAGCTTGTATGACAATTCCCGTCAAGCGGTGATGTCTTCTCGCATGTTAGAAGATGGAGTAGATCCTAGTAAGTCTGCTGAGCTCCGTGGTGTTAACGACTCACGAATCACGATTGCAGAAGCCTTTTACTTCGTTACTGCAGGTGGAGGTGCAAGCTTAAGTCTTCCTATCGGACGCTTGGAAGAAGGCTACGCTTGGGACGTCCAACGTATCGATACGACCGTTCCGACTGCCAAACTTCCATTGTTTGACGTAAACGAACCATTACTAGATATCTTCCAGAAAATGATGTATTTAGTGCGCCCTGAGAATATTCGTGAAGTTTGGGTCCAAGGTGAACTTGTTCATTCACGTGGATAATTGACTAGTAATATCAGGCCACTTATCTAGTAGATAAGTGGCCTGATTATGTTTTAGTAAATCTAAGTTTGGGATTTTTCTGATTGTTAATGCTTGAACGCCTATTTATAAAAGATACTATTCTTTATCAAGAAAAACTTGTTTCTAAATTGTTCATAAGTATAAGTTTTACAAGTTTTATCCAATTAAAGAAGCGTTACACCTATTTTATAGGCCATTTGAATAATTTGTTTCGTTTTCCGAGATATTCGAATTCAGAAGGGTTATACTAAGTTGCTGTAGATTTTCATGTACCATGCACTTTCTTAAAAGTCTCTATTTTGATTGTTGATTTTATTCGATTGTTCTTATTTTTTCTTTCATATTGAATCACGATTTATACCTCTTATCACTTATGAACTTTTATAGGAGTAAAATGCGGTCTATCTACAAGCCAAACAAAAAGGAGGAGTACACTATGTCTGAAACGCAAGATCCTAAAAATGCACAAGGCAAAAAAGGGATGAGCCGTCGTAACTTCATGAAAAACACTGGATTGCTTGCCGGTGGTTTAGTTGGTGGTGGTTTGTTCGGTGGTTTAATCACTAATCAGATGAACAAAAAGCCTGCAAACGACAAGAAACCTGCCAAATCCGATAACAAGGACATGGAAGCTCGTACATTCTTCAGTAAAAGTGATGATTTCGAAACACTTTCTGCTGCAACGGAGCGCCTTTTCCCTGAAGACAAGCTAGGTCCAGGAGCTATTGGACTTGGAGTTCCTTACTTCATCGATCGTCAGCTTGCTGGTGAATGGGGCTCTAACGCAAAGGAATACATGAAAGGGCCTTTCCCGCAAAATCAGGAAGCTGCCTATTATGAGAATATGAGCACGGATCAGAGTAAATCAGGTCCGAACGCTGTCACTCAAGTATCTGCACCAACTCCTAGATACCAAACTCGTATGAACCGTGGAGAAGTCTTTAGAGAAGGCATCAAGACTCTTCAGGACACTGCAACTTCTAAATACAAGGACAAAAAGTTCTTTGAACTTGAAGGCGAACAAATGGATGAAATCCTAACTCAGTTGCAAGACGGTAAAATCCCTATGAACGGGATTCACTCAACCGCTTTCTTCAACCTTTTGTTACAAACGACAATTGAAGGCGCATATGCCGATCCAGTTTACGGTGGAAATCGCGATATGGCCGGTTGGAAGATGAAAGAATTCCCAGGACCACGTATGGGTTACCTAGGACAGATTGAAGACGAAGAATTTGCAGTAATGAAGCAGGAGAGCCTACGCGATTACCAAGAAATGTGGGGCTAGGAGGAAACTAAATGGCTAAAAAGTTAGAAAAAGTAGACGTTGTTGTTGTCGGTAGTGGTTGGGCTGGCGGAATTGTTTCCGCAGAGGCTGCTAAAGCTGGACATAAAGTAGTAACACTCGAGCGAGGAAAACCTGTTGAGCGTCAAGATTACGTTGGTGTAAAAGACGAACTCCGTTTCTCAGATCGCTATGAAATGATGCAAAACTTAGCACCTGAAACAATCACATCACGAAACACGATGGACGAAGAAGCGTTACCTGTTCGTACTCGTAAAGAAATGATGGCGGGAACTGACTTAGGTGGCGGTAGTGTCCACTGGGCTGGTGCAACATATCGTTGGAGACCAATCGATTTCGAAATTCGTTCAAAAACTGTTGAACGGTATGGCGAAAAGAAAATCCCTGAAGGTATGATTATTCGTGACTGGGGCATTTCGTATGACGAAATGGAACCTTATTACGATAAATTCGAAAAAACAGCTGGAATATCAGGAGAAGTGGA
This sequence comes from Sporosarcina sp. A2, assembly GCF_050858885.1. Taxonomy (GTDB): domain Bacteria; phylum Bacillota; class Bacilli; order Bacillales_A; family Planococcaceae; genus Sporosarcina. Next base: position 2,523,101 of record NZ_CP193898.1, read on the forward strand.
TCCACTAGGCGATAAGCGTTCAAGCGATTATCCAAACCCTCCAATGAAAGAATCCCCTGCGATTCGTTTGTTTAAAGATACAACTAAAAAAATGGGATACCACCCTTACCAAGTTGCTTCTGCTAACCTATCACGCTCTTACAAGAATCCAGACGGTGAAACGATTGCGCAATGTATGTTCTGTTCATTCTGTACAGAATATGGCTGTGACTTCGGAGCGAAGTCAGATCCACTCGTTACTGTAATTCCAACAGCAGTTAAAACAGGTAACTGTGAAATTCGTACAAATTCACTAGTTCGCCGCGTCTTGCACGAAAACGGCAAAGCAACAGGTGTTATGTATGTAGACTTACGTACTGGTATTGAGTATATTCAGCCTGCTGATGTCGTTGTACTTGGAGCATTCTCGTTTACAAACAACCGTCTGTTAATGCTTTCTAAAATTGGTGAGCAATATGATCCTGCAACCCGTAAAGGCGTTATCGGTCGTAACTTCAATGGACAATTCAACATTACATTCTTAGGTGCACGTGGTTTCTTCGACGAGAAGAAATTCAACTTATTCATGGGTGCTGGTGCACTCGGTGGTACGATGAGTGACTTTGCCGGTGATAACTTCGATCACACGGATCTTGACTTCATCAACGGTGGTGGAATCGAATTGCGTCAATACGGACATGGTCCGATTGCGACGAACAGTGTTCCTAAAGGCACGAAGAACTGGGGTCCTGAGTTCAAGGAGAAATCGGTTCATTACACAAACCGTAGCTTAGTCGCTTGGTATACACCAGCGGTCATGTCATGGTGGCACAACTATACGTCACTCGATCCAACGTACACGGATGAGTTTGGCGATCCATTGCTACGAATCACGAACAAATATACAGACCATGATAAAGCTATGGCTAAATTCGGTATTGAAAAATGTACTGAAATCATGGAAAAAATGGGTGCAGATATTGTTGATGCTGACGAAATCCCTGAAGAGTTCGACCACATCTATGATGGCGGTCACTACGCAGGTGGTGTAAGTATGGGTGAAGATCCAGAAACATCAGCAATTAATAACTACTTGCAAATGTGGGATATGGAGAACTTATTCGTCGTTGGCGGATCTGCATTCCCTCAATTCGGTGGTCACCACCCTACTGCAACAATCGGTGCACTTTCGTACCGTGCTTCAGAAGGAGTTATCAAGTACTTGAAAGAACCTGCTCTTCTAACACAACCGAAAAAAGAAGGCGCAAAAGCTTAATTCGATACAATATATAAGGGCTGTCCAGCAAGTCAGTGAATACTGACTTCCGGACAGCCCTTTTTGCATAGCATTTTAGTTTTGTAGTTGGAGGCTACTTTCAATAGCTAACAGATTTTCTCGATACTGCTTCATTTCAATTCTAGTGAGCTCTCCTTTTTCGAACGCTGTATGGATGAACGTCCGCTCTGTATGAAGTGCAAAGTCAATCCATTCATGTAAGTGATGGAGTGCTTCACCATGTAGCCCATACCCACCCATCCGTTCATAATTCAGCAAGAAAGCTTCTACGAGTTCTGGAGAGAACTCTCCTACTCGAAGCATTTTCAATTTTTCTGTAACGTATTGACCGTTTAGTTGCAGTAAGATTTTCCGTTGCTCTTTACGCTCTTCGAATGTGAGTGGCTTCAGATGAAGACCATGGAGATAACGCTTCATAAGTCGACCATAGAACGCTTGGACTCTATATTTCTTTTGTTTTGTGAGGCGATACAACCGTTTGTTGAGTCTCCTTAGGAACGGAAACGCAAGTTGAATACGAACTTGATCCTTTTTCACTAATTCTATCGTGTTTTCCAATTGCCATTCCATTATTAGTTGTCTAATTTTGCGTTCTTTATTATTCATTTCCTTGTCACTCGTTAGTGAAAAGATTCGGTCATTGTACATTTTAATTACTCGTCCGATTACCCGTTTGTTATCAGTTGTCCGATGCTTCCTCAATTCTCTCTTCACATCACGGAGCATCTCAATCTCCCATGTATGATCATTAGCAACGAACGCGTATGAGTTTTTAGGTGCAAAGAATTGCAACGTGAAGTTTGCTAGTAGCAATGTAGTTAAGATTACCCCCGCTGCTATAAACAGTAATAAATCTCTTCCAGCAAATGGTGTACCATCACTTAAAAATAGAGGTAACGAGAGTACGCTGACTAATGTAATGGTCCCTCGCACGCCTGAAATCGTGTATAAAAGTGTGTCTTTAATACGTTGTTTCCCAACGGTTTCTGTCGTGTTTTTGAAGTTATTGAAAAAGATGATCCATGCGAATCGCAATGCAAGCAAGGCAAACGTGATCGCTGCTATATATCCAAATAATATAAAGAGTGATAACTGTTGATCCCTAAGGATAGTTTGCAGGATCTTAGGTAGCTGAGTGCCTAGCAATACAAAAACAATTCCGTTCAAACTAAAAGTGATAACCGACCATGTATTTCTCGATAGGAGTTTCATTTGTGCGATTTCTGGATTGAATTTCCGATATGCAAGTGAGTGAACAATTCCGCCACTGACTACTGCCAATATACCATTTACTCCTACGTTTTCAGCAATAACAAAAATGAGGAAGGGTAGCAGTACTTCCATGAGGATGAAGGATACACTATTTTCGATTCCAAGCGCTCTCAATCGTTTCATCAACAGGATTTTCAAAAGGCTCAGTAATGCACCTAATGCAATCCCGCCAATTGAAATGAGGATGAACGTGATGCTCGCATGTGCCAAAGAAAATGTGCCTGTCAGTAACGCTGCAACCGCAAATTGGAAGGATACGAGTCCTGAGGCATCATTGATGAGGGACTCTCCTTCCAGGGTATGTCTAATCTTATGAGGTACTTTCACTTTTTCCGCGAGGGCACTAACCGCTACAGCATCAGTCGGTGCGAGGGCGGCGGCTAGTGCGAAAGCAGCGGCTAGTGGTAATGATGGTAATAGTAAGTGGATAAATCCTCCAAGTAATCCGACTGTAATAAACACCAGACCAATCGATAGGGAAAGAATCGATTTCCGCTCCCTCCAAATGGCTTTTTTGTCTACATTGACACCATCGTTGAATAGAATCGGAGCGATGAATAAAAGAAGAAATAGTTCAGGACTTAACTCTAGCGAATGATCTGTTAATGGGATGGCGAGTACAATTCCTAAGACAACTTGTATAAGTGGAACTGCAATGCTCGGTAAAAATCGGTTCAGTACATTCGAAATAAAAACTGCAAGCAACATAAGCAATATGACTTCAAAGATTTCCATTTCTTCACCTTCTCAATTTAGAAACTGTTTAGGACGTTACAAAAACTTACACCCGAAACAGCTTGTTTCTAATTTTTACGCTTCGTATTTTTCTTTCAATCCAGCTACATATGCTGGCCCGAAATTGGAGACTTTAGACAATAACAGTGCCATTTCATGTGGAGTTCTATCCATTCCGCGTTGAAGCCACTCTTGGATAACTCCTAAGTGAGCAGAACTAACATAGGCGACCAAATAATCCATAGGAACGAGCATCTTATCCGTTTGTGTATATCTAAGGAACTTGTCTAGCATCTTTTTTTTGATTACTTCTTTTACACGTGCTTGGAACGCGCTATTACCATTTGGTCCGAGCAATACCTGGATAAACTCATAATTCTCTTCTAGGTATTCAAATAGATTAATGATAAAAGGAAAAGGTTCATCCAAATTCATCTGTTCATATTGATCACGTGACAAGCTCTCCCAGGCTTCATCCGCAATTCGTTCCAAGTCTTCAAAAATCTCGCCCTCACTTTTTTCGAGGAGATCGTATTTATCTAAATAATGCAGGTAAAACGTTCCTCTATTGATATCCGCTCTTTCCGTCAAATCACGGACTGTCATCGCTTCAAACCCTTTTTCCTCCATCAACTGTGCGAACGTTTCTTTTATTCTTTGTCGTGTTCGTAGAACTCGTCGATCTGTTTTTTTTTCCTCCATCATGTCACTCCCTTTAAGAAGTTTCTGAACAAATTTCCTCTTGCTGTTCATAAATGAACATACCGTTTAAAAATGACGATTGCATGCATCCTATTACTGATTATACTATACACAGAGACGAATACACAACGTCGTGTTCATTAAAAGGAGGAGTTTCCATGAATGTATTAAGACATAAATTTATTTTCATTTCACCGATTATCATCTTAGCAGTGATCACGCTCTTTTCGCTTACGATGATTCCATCTGTCAGTCCATCTCCAAAAGAATTGCCGATCGCACTAGTCAATGAAGACGCAGGTGTCTCATTACCCGATCAGTCTCAACTAAATGTAGGAAAACAGATGATTGAAAAAATCCAATCACAGTCGGTGCCAGGAGTGGTTGCACCCGTTAAGTGGATCTCTGTTGGTAGCCTAGTAGAAGCTCAAAAAGGGATGGAAGCAAAGGAGTATTACGCTGCATTTGTCATCCCTAAATCCTTTAGTGAAAACCAGTTTTCATTGCAAACCCCGACCCCTGAGTCACCTGAGATACAAATGTACATCAATCAGGGTATGAACACCGTAGCTGCAACTGCGGCTGGTCAAATACTCGACGGCATAGTCGATGGTATTAACGAAGGTGTTCGGACGCAACTGTTAAGTACGTTCAGTACCAACGATGCCAGATTGACTGTCGACCAAGCAACAATGATTGTGGAGCCCATTCATAAGAAAGTGATGAACGTCAATAAGATCGGAGCAAAGAGTGCAAATGGAAACGCGCCAGTTTCACTGTTTCAACCAGTTTGGATGGCTAGTATTGGCGGAGCCGTTATCGTCTTCTTCGCACTTCAAAAGAGTTTCTTAACAGGAAGAAAACAAAAGGCAGCAGGTATCTCTGGCGCTATTGGAATTGGTGCGATACTGGCAATCCTAGCAGGATTCTGGACCACTTGGTTTGCAAACTCCGTCATCGGCCTAGAAATTCCAAGTTTCTCCGATACGGCATTGTTCATCTCATTAGCGTATTTCACGTATTTCCTGCTAATATCTGCTGTACTTTCCTGGCTTGGCATGAAAGGCATCCCAATATTCATTCTTACCTTATTTTTCGGTTTGCCGCTGCTGGCGATGCCTAAAGAGTTCATGTCTTCTTTCTACCAAGAATGGGTCAATCCATGGCTTCCTATGCGTCCTATGATTGACGGACTTAGAGATCTATTGTTTTTTGGAAAAGGATTCGAGTGGAGCCATTCCGTTGAAGCATTAACATTTATCGCAATAGGCAGTCTCCTAGTGCTTTGCAGTTCCATATTAAAAAAAGAACGCCGTCTTCCCGAACAACAACAACTCGGATGATGCATTCGTCTCGATGTTTAGGTCGGCTCACAAAATGGTATAAATAGGTATAGAGTGAATGAGGAGTGAGTAGATGAAAGTCAATGACGAAGCACGTGAAAAACTACTAAATGAAGTGACAGATTTAACAGAATCGGAGTTGAACTGGAAGTCTTCTGAAGACAAATGGTCCGTTGGACAAGTGCTTGAGCATTTGTACCTGATGGAGGGGGGCATCGTTAAAACGATTCAAACCCAACTTTCTAAAGGAAAGCCTCACGTAACTCCCGATAAACCCATTGAACGCACTGTGGATCGATCGACCAAAGTTGAAGTACCGGACTTCGCTAGACCAGGCGATGCATTCTACACACTAGAACAGCTAAAAGAAAAACTCGAGTCGTCCCATAATGGGCTCAAACAAATAGAAACTATGGTCCCTGAAGACCAATTAGCTGCCAAGTCCTTCCCCCATCCTGTATTCGGAGACATGAACTTGGCACAATACATTCCATTTGTCGGCTATCATGAGTTGCGACATATTGATCAGATCAAAGAAGTGAAAGAATCCATGATAGCGAAAAAGTAAATACCTTCTATTTCAATATAAGTCACGAAAGGCCGAGACGTTTTACACCGTCTCGGCCTTTTGCATATATTTTCTTATTGCCGTAACCAAATCAAGTTCTGGTCTTCTGCGAAATTCGCGATATTGTAGACGAACAATATCTCGTTGATCCCCTTCTCCTTCATCACCTGCGTCATATTTCGGTGATCATATCGTAGATCAACCATGTAAATTTCTTCAAAATGGTTTGCTAGGAATGGTACAAGCGAATGCGCATAAGAGTCTTTGATTAACACTAGTTTGCGTCCGTTCTTAACAGTAGAACGGATGTTAACTGCCCGATGATTCCCTCCTAAAAAGACAGAATACTGATCCCGTTTCTTAAGAAACTCCCACGCATACAATGAATCCATTTCCGACCTTCCATCATCGATATCAACATCGTATGCGACTTGGAATTTCGGCTCAAAGACATCAATTGGTTCTGTCGGAATCGATGGATCATTGGCTTTTGCATCGTATGTCCCTTTGAACGAATTTGAAACCGTCCGAATTGTAAAATCTTCTTTCTTATAAGGAGTCATCCCCATCTGTTCCAGTACTGCACGGTACGCAACATACGCACCATGAGTTGTCCAGTGATGATCGGTCCGGAAATAGATAGGTTCATCTTTAGCAGCCTGTAATGCACTTGTAGCATCGATCCAACGGATATCCCCCTCTACCTGTTTCTCCACACGATCGATGGCAGCTGTTTCACTATCCGTCGGTGCGAACTTCGGTAACTTTTCCGGATAGATTTCGACGGAAGTTGGAGCTAACAAGCCATATACGTTTGCGTCTTTGTTATTTTGAAGAAAACGGGTGAGACTTGCACTATTTGCATCCAGCTGAACTGTAGGCGTTTGAAACTTTTCAAACAAATATCCATCTTTACCGAAATATACTCCGTTGTTATCTTTCCTCAACACCGCTTTTTCTGCAGACGCTTTAATAGAGGTCCAAAACCGTTTATTGACGAATTGATCACTTAAATAGGTTTCCACATCTTTTGTAAATGCACCCGACTTAACACGTTCCCATGAAAGTTCAGGGACTTGTGCAAGCCAACGGTTTTCAGCTTGAGAAAACGATGTATCCTCTGCCAGTACATTCATGATTCCGGTTCCTGCTAAAAAAGCCGTAAATCCTACAATCAACAACACATGCAATCGTTTCAAGCCAAATCCCTCCTATCCTAACAAATTTCAATGCTCTTAAAAACGGAAGTATAAGAAAGGATTGAACGCATCGTCTACTAAATAGGCAGTCGCGAGGAGTAGAATCGCCGAAAAAAAGACTGTTTGAAGTGCGATTTGCATCCATTCATTTTTCCCTACATTACTTCGGTCGACCCAACGCTTCCACAATCGAGGAAACACTGGCGTAGATAGAATCCCAGCAATCACGAGTAGCACACCATTCGTATAAATTTCATACAAAAATGTTGTGTCGTATAAGGGGAGACCCGCTAAGCCAACCATTACTTGAGCGTAATTCAGCCCTTCCCTAATATCCTCAAATACGAAGATTACCCAACTGAACAAAATTACGATGAGTAAATATAAATGTTGCACTACATTCGGAAGTTTTCCGAGCCATTTGAGAAGGCCTGCTCGTTCAATTGCGATGAGCACTCCGAAATACAAACCCCACAACACATAATTCCAGCTCGCACCATGCCAAAGACCCGTCAATCCCCATACGATGAATAAGTTTCGATAAAGAGCAAACTGTCCTTTCCGATTACCGCCAAGGGGAATGTAAACGTAGTCTCTAAACCAGGATCCTAAGGTAATATGCCAACGTCGCCAAAACTCGGAAGCGTTCTTTGCAATGTATGGATAGTTAAAGTTTTTCGGAAAAGAAAAGCCGAACATCTTACCAAGACCAATCGCCATATCCGAATACCCACTGAAGTCAAAGTAGATTTGGAAGGCAAATGCAATGATTCCAAGCCATGCAGCAAGTACGGTCAGCTCTGACACACCCTGACTTTCTACGTTTGCCCAAAGCTGTCCGATTGTGTTGGCAATTAGTACTTTCTTTCCGAGTCCGATGATGAAGATCCGGACTCCATCTGCAAATTGGCTGAGCTGAAACGTCCGATTCATAAGTTCTCGCTCGATAATCTCATAACGTACGATAGGGCCTGCAATTAGTTGAGGAAATAAGGAAACGTAGAGCGCAAATGTAATGATATTCTTTTGCGGTCGGACATTTCCTCGATACACATCAATCGCATAAGACATCGTTTGGAACGTATAAAACGAAATACCGATTGGAAGTGGTAAATCCAGAGGTTCAATGCCTGTTCCGACGATACTGTTAATGCTTCCAATCAGAAAGTCTGCGTACTTGAAAAATGATAAAACCGCTAAATTGACAATGAGGGAGGACAGAAGTCCGAGTTTTGCATAGAGCGGCCGCTGCTCTCTAAACCGTCCAATGATGCGGCCATGTATGTAATCCGTTAGAGCAGAAAAAATCATCAATGCTATGTATATAGGTTCTCCCCACGCGTAAAAAAACAGGCTGACGCCGAGCAACGTGAAGTTTTTAATAGATCGTGGACTGATGTAGTAGAGTAAAAGTGCTATCGGCAAAAAGAAAAATAGAAACGTTAGACTACTAAATACCACACGTGACGCCCCCTCCCCCTAAAGAATAAAAAAAGGCACATATTGTGCCTTTTCATGTGTTAGAAACTATCGTTGAATGTTTTCTCAATCGCTTCAGGATTTGTGTATGTTACATATAAAAGGAATTTCCCTTTAGTTATGATTTTATTGTTTTTCACTTTTTCATATTGCTCAGGCAAGTATTGCTCCCACGTTTGAACTTGTGCTGCCAATTCATTTTCGAGAGATGTTTTCAATGCTTCCACATTTTTTTCATCTTTCGCTTCTAGCACGATGATTTCATCTGCATTGACATTCATCAAAGCAGCGATGACTGTACCGTTAGCGAGTAGTTTAGAATCTAACTTCATTTTCTCAATCCAAATATCAGCTACTGAATTTTCATCCGTAGAATCCGTCAAATCAGCTTCTTGATGAGTTTGACTCATATCGTCTACGCCTAAAGCTTTCAAATCTGCGGACAGCGTTTCTCTAATGTTCTTCGTGATCTCTGTAAAACTAGCTTCTTTCCCCTGATTTTTTGCTGGCTCGTCTGAAGACGTATTGCCACACGCCGCCATCAATACAGCCATGAACAATACGATGATTCCTGCTATCTTTTTCATAAAAATCCCCCTCAATTCCCTCATGTAATGGTTCTTGTATAAGTAGTCGGCCGACCTCCCGAAAAGTTTCACTGTTATTTCGGGAAAGTGGATCAAGTTAAAAAACCGATTGCCATGTTTCTCACATTCCAAGAATCGGACGCATAGCCTATAGAAGTCGAGCATTATAGATAGACCGAAAGGATGGATTGCATGACTTCAGAGAAAACCAACGAGGGCACTGGTCTAAACTATTTTTTAGATGTCAACAACAACCCATTTTTCGTAAAGAATAGTAAGAACTTCATTAACATTGTCAGCAGCCAACAACTGAATTCACTTCAAGACGTCTCCATGTTAGATATATTTCTTAGTAAGGACAGTATTATCGAGCCTCACTATCATCCAAACGGTTCGGAACTAACGTATTGTATTTCTGGATCTGCAACTATTTCTATGATGAACATTCATACAAAGGAATTCCTGCACACTCACATCACTAAAGGTCAGGTAGTCAATATCCCCCAAGGATGGTGGCACTATCAGTTAGCACATGAAGATCACACTCACTTGCAAGGGATATTCAATGTTGGGGCCCCTGAAGTAGTCTTTGGTTCGGATTTGTTAACTCAAACCCCTTCAGACGTCTTCCCTTATACGTATGGAATTGATGCAACCCAATGGAAATCCGTGATTGAACAGGTGAAACCAATGACCGTGATTGGACCATCCTGACAGAGATAGTAAATTGCTTATGCATTCCCTAAATCGTCATCAATACAGTTTCGGTGAAATATTCGCAGAAATCTCGGTTTGAATTTTTTCCACACTGTCTACGTCGCTTACAGCTAATCCTGTACAGAGTACATCTATCAGGAACAATTGAGCTACTTTCGTCACTAACGACCCGCTATCCAGCGGGTTTTCTTTTGCTGAACCGAGAAGAATATGATCAGCGAATTTTGTGAGCGGTGATTTCAGGTAGTTTGTTAATGCGATAATTGTGGCACCTTTTTCTTTCGCGATTTTAACGGAATCGACGATATCCTTCGTACCACCTGAAATACTGATAGCAATGACTACACTATTTTTGTTCAATGAAGACGCGAGCATCACTTGAAAATGAGGATCGATGACAGCTGTCGCTTGGCGTCCGATTCGTATTAACCGGCTTTGCATATCAAGTCCAGCGATTCCAGAAGATCCTACGCCAATGATAACAACAGTATCTTTTTGATTTATCACATCAATTGTACGTTGCAGCTCCCTTTCATCCACAAGTTCTGATGAATCTTCTACAGCCCTCACCATATTATTCCGGATTTTATCCAGGTAGGTTCCTTGTTCCGGTACGGTGGCATACGTTGCCAACTCTTGTGCGTAGGAATACTTAAAGTCTTGAAACCCTTTGTAACCAAGTTTCCTAAAAAAACGAAGTACTGTTGCTTCCGCCACACCACTTGCCTCACATAATTCGGTGAGAGATAGATAAATTACGTGGGTTTCATTGGCAAGTAAATACGTATAGATTTTAGACTCTGATTTTGTAAATTGAGGCTTGTATTGCTCCATGAGCACCGAAGGTTTCATCCCCTTTAGTGGTCCCGTTCGCATAAGTCTCGTACCCCTTTCTTTTAATGGTTGTGTAAAGGATTATGGTTCAAAAAATGGCGAACCGCACCGAGTAAATTCGCATCATTCGCTTTTTCGGCAAGTAAAATGGACAAGCCCTTTTTATGGTTCGGCATGAGTTTCGTTTCAAGAGACGTTTGAATGGCTTCTTGCAACAGAGCACCTTGTGCAGAGATTCCTCCACCGATCACAACGGCTGAAGGGTTCAAAATGAGAATAAGTGACGCAAGTCCTGTCGTCAACTCGTCCACCCACTTTTCAAATATAATCGATGCCGAGTCATTCCCTTCACGAATCAACTCAAAAAAAGCTGGGAGCTCCATCTCCCCGAACTTCTCGTTCACTAGTAAAGAAAGCGCTGTACTTGAAGCATACCTTTCGTAACAACCTGCTTGCAGACACGTACAAGGCTTGCCGCCCGGATGCAATGTCATATGCCCGATTTCACCGCCAGAAAAAGTTGCGCCTCTATATAAACTGCCATTGATGAATAAGGCACCGCCGATTCCTGTGCCCAGTGTCACCGTCAAAAAATCATTTATGTTACGAGCGGCTCCTAACCATTGTTCTCCAAGTGCTGTACAATTCACATCATTATCCATAGTAGCAGGTATACCAAATTCAGCAGTCACTTGCTCGCATACATTCATGCCTGAGTAGCCTGGAATTGTGTCCGTGGCATAGATAATAAAGCCTTGCTCTGTATCCACTTGCCCTGCAGAACTGATTGCAATCCCACTGAGAACCTCTGAAGCTTGCATCTCCTTACAAATCATTAAAATGGTATTCATGAGATGCGAACCGCCTTTACTTGCTTCTGTCGGATAAGACTTAGCATTCGTCAACGTTCCGTATTCGTCTAAGATTGCCGTTTTTATGGAGGTCCCCCCAATATCGATTGCGCCTATATACATAGTGATTCCCCTCTCTAACTCTTGCATTTACTATATCATTTGATACGGAAAAGGACAGCACCTTGTATACGGCACTGTCCTTTCCCGATGTTTACTTATAACCTTACTTTTGGTCGTAGTATGTGAGCTGTGCTGAGCTATCCTCTGCCTTACTCTTATCGTTGAACAGCAAGCTGAACAAGTAACCGAATACGAGAGAAGAGACTAGGTTAATGAGTGAATACGCCCACAGGGTTGTGTCTGTGAAATAAGAAACGTAGATTGCTATCAAGGAAGTGATGATGAAACCTGCAATAGCTCCCTTTGAATTCGCACGTTTCGTCATGATACCAAGCGTGAATGTACCACCGATAATACCGAGTACAAGACCCATCAGACCGTTAAACCATTCATACGCAGAACTCACGTTAGAGTATGCAAGAACGATTGCAAAAATTATTGAAAGGACGCCTACAATGATGCTAACGAACTTAGCGATTTTCGTCCCTTTTTCATCGGTCATATCTGGGCGCAAGACTTTTTGGATATCTAATGTCCAACTGGTTGCAACACTATTCAATCCTGTAGATAGTGTCGATTGACCTGCCGCAAAAAGTCCAGCTATGAGTAATCCCGAAATCCCTGCCGGTAACTCAGTGACGATGAAATTCGCAAAGATGAGATCTTTTGCCCCATCAGGCATGTCACCACCAGCTTGCTTATAAAACACATACAACGACGTTCCGATTAAGAAGAACAACGTTGCGGTACCAAGAGAGAGCACACCGTTCATGATAGTCATTTTGTTCATCTGCTTCAAATCCGTCGTAGTCAAATACCGCTGTACCATGTCTTGACTGGAAATGTACGAGAACAATGTAGATAATCCAGCACCTAAGAAGATGATGAACAAGCTATCATTGAATATATTCGGGTCAAAAATAACTGCTTCACTAAAGAATTTGTTGTCTTGGACACCGACCTTCATAATCTCTGGGAAGCCGCCTTTAACGGAAATAATGAGCACGATGAGTGCGAAAACCCCGCCACCTATCAGGACAATCCCTTGGATGAAATCTGTCCATAGTACCGATTTAATCCCACCAATTGATGAGTAGATGGTTGCGATGACACCCATAAATAGAATGATTACTACAGTATGTATCCCTGTAACTGCTGATAACGCTAGCGCTGGCAAGTACATAATGATCGACATACGTCCGACTTGGTAAATGATGAAAAGAGAACTTCCCATAATCCGTAAGCCTTTGCCAAATCGCATTTCTAAATATTCATATGCTGTATCAATGTTGAGATTCCGATACACTGGCAAGAAGAAGTAAATGGCTACTGGAACAGCAATGAATAATCCAATTTGACCTGCCCAGAGTTGCCAGTTTCCAAGATACGAATTTCCGGCAAGTGATAAGAACGATATCGGAGAGAGCAACGTTGCAAATAGGCTGACCGACGTAACCCACCATGGGATACTGCCGTCTCCTTTAAAGAACTCTTTTCCTTTCATTTCCTTCTTCGCAACCGCAATTCCTATATATAGAATAAAGAGCAAATACGCAATCAAAATAACGTAGTCTATTACTGCAAACTTTCCATCCATCCCTTTTCCCCCTAACATCTCTTCGTCTATAGGAAAGCGCTTACTTATTCAATAGAAGACTTTCGAAAAAGTCTTCCTTTCATCACTTGCTCAAAAACGTGTGGGCGAGTTCTTTTGCCACTATCACTTTGTCTGTTGAAAGTTGTTTCATCGGCTTGCGGCAAACTCCCGCTTCCACGCCTTGTGTTTTCAACATTTCCTTGATTGTCTGATAAAGACCGTTTGCTAGAATGCCTGAAATGAGATCGTTCGTCACTTTTTGGATTTCACGAGCTTCGTCAATTCTACCTTCTTGAGCGAGTTCAAAAATTGAACGTGCACGAGCACCATTCACATTAAACGTACTGCCGATTGCACCATCTACGTTTAATACAGCAGCTGATAATAACATTTCGTCAAATCCTGAATAGATGAGTTTCTCAGGGTACGCGTGACGTAGACGTTCGAGTAAGTAGAAGTCCGGTGCTGTAAATTTCACGCCAATGATTTTCTCGTTTTCAAACAGCTCACCGAATTGTTCAAGACTCATGTTGACACCCGTTAAGGCAGGGATTGAATAGATGATCATTGTATTATCAACGCTATTGATGATCGTGTTGTAGTAGTCTTTGATCTCTTCAAAATCGAATTTGTAATAGAACGGAGTAACAGCAGATAACGAATCATAGCCGAGATCTGTTGCGAATTTAGCGAGTTCCACAGCTTCATCCAAATTGAGTGCACCGACTTGTGCAATAAGCTTCACTTGGTCTTTAGCTTCATCTTTGACAATTTCAAAAATCCGTTTTTTGTCTTCAGTCGAAATCAGGAAGTTCTCTCCTGTACTTCCGTTTACGTATAGTCCGTCCACTTTAGAGACATCGATGTTGTAACGTACTAGCTGACGCAATCCTTTTTCGTGAATGTTTCCTTGCTCGTCAAATGCACACATTAATGCTGTAAAAATACCTTTCATTCTGATCCGCTCCTCTTTTAGAGATGATTTTGTGAGTATCTTATTTGTGATTTATAGCTACTGCAAATTTTTCCGTGATATTCATAGGTCGTGTTATTGCACTTCCTACCACAACTGCATGAGCCCCTAGTTCTATCGCCAACTTTGCTTTTTCAGGTGTATCAAAGTTCCCTTCAGCAATGACTGGTACGTTCAATTTCTCAACGAGTTGCTTCACCAGCTCCAGCGGATTGACTTCTTTTGAATATGGTGTGTACCCTGCTAATGTCGGAGCCACAATATCCGCTCCTGCTTCAGCCGCAAGCATACCTTCTTCCAGAGTTGACACGTCCGCCATGAAGAGTTGCTCTGGGTATGCCTCTTTTGCCTGACTAAGGAGTTCTTTAAAAGTCTGATTTCCTGGTCTCAATCGATTTGTGCCGTCCAGTGCGATAATATCAACGCCTTCATCAGCCAGCGCAGAGATTTCTGCAAACGTTGGAGTGATGAAGACCGCCTCGTCCGGATAGTCTTTCTTAATAATCCCGATAATAGGGAGATCGACTTCTTGTTTAATTGCTTGGATATCTTCTACGGAATTTGCACGGATGCCAACCGCACCGCCCAGTTTTGCGGCGAGCGCCATTTTACTCATGATGAATGAGCTGTGTAACGGCTCATCCTCTAATGCCTGGCAAGAGACAATGAGGGAATGTTGTAATTGGTTCAGTAAATCTTGTCTGTTCATGAATAGTCTCCTTGCAGTTTGACGTTGAACGAGAATTTGACTAGTATCTTTTTTTACCGTTAAGTAGAAAGCGTTTTCAATCTATTGGCACTATATCATTTATGAAAGTTAACTGTCAAATATTCTTAGTTAATGATTATTAATCCGTCATTCTGGCGGAGTTTTGATTTTCAGACTGCTATTCTCGAACAAAAAAAAGCAATGACTCAACATGGAGTCATTGCAAGTTCGATTTACTATTATTTCTTACGTGAAATAAGAATGCCGATTATTCCAGTAACGATCACACCAAATGTAGCTAACTTCCGATAATTGCTTGCTGATTTGAAGGTGACGTGATCTGGTGTGATTTCATACACACCAACAGGTTTGATAGAGAAAATTCCTCCACCACCTTCTCCCCCACCATTTTCTCCTCCACCACCAATTGCATACTTCAACTTAGCGACTGGAATTACTTTGGTCAAACCAACTTCAACTGGTTCACCATAAATAAGCGAGACATCTTTTTGGATACCGAATTTTTTGAAAACTGATTTTATAGACGTTTCTTCAAAGGGTATCCCCAATTCGTCATGGCTGTCCTTTTCGTGATCATTCATCTGAACTCCCCCACATTTCTATGCAGACTTTTAGTACTTACTTTACATCATACTATCTGTTACGAATGAACATGACCTTTTGTTTCATTACATCTTTGTTTTAACACGTATTCTTTAACTACTTGATTAACTCCTTATTTCCAAGATGTAATTTCTCTTACTTGTACATGAAAAAACCCTCACTTACAGTTTGTCTGCGGAGTGAGGTGGGGGGCGCATAATTCGATGGATGCGCGCGGAATTAGCTTGGTTGTGCGCGATCGAGCGACACTCAGACCTGGTCCCCCAAAAATTGGTTTCCTGTCTGTTCTTCTTCGTCATGGGTTTCTAAATTAGTCGCAATATACGTTTTACCCCATTCATACATCGATTCTAAAATTGGCATAAGGGTTTTTCCCTGTTCAGTTGGCGAATACTCCACTTTCGGAGGAATGACTGGATAAACTTCCCTATGGACCATTAAATGATCTTCGAGTTCGCGTAATTGGTTGACAAGCATCCGTTGCGTAATTCCAGGCATTAAGTTCTTCCATTCACCAAAACGTTTTGTTCCTTCTACCCCAAAATGCCAGAGGACCAAAATCTTCCACTTGCCACCAATAATCGATAGCGTCAATTCCTTTTCACAATTAAAATCTTTTATCAAATTTCGGCACATTACCCCTTCTGAACCTTATGATCACTATTGGTTTACTTTTAGATACTATGTATACATTTATGTCGTAGTTTGATTTTAAGCTAGTACCTATTATAATGGAACTATTCCTATTCGTAAATGTAACTGTTCATCAAAGGAACAGTTGAAACACTACGAAGTTTTATCATTATATACAGAGGTGAAATGATGATTAGAATTGGTTTAGTCGGTACAAATTGGATTACGGAAAGATTATTAGACGGTGCAGCTCATGTTCAGTCACTCAAAATTGCAGCGGTTTACTCAAGAACGAGTGAACGTGCAGAAGAATTTGCAAGTAAACATAACATTCCTCATCAATTTACAAGCCTTGAAGAAATGGCAAGTAGCGATAAAATTGATGCTGTATATATTGCTACACCAAACTCTCTTCACGCTGACCAAGCAATCCTTTTCTTGCAACATGGAAAACACGTATTATGTGAAAAACCGCTCGCAGCCAATGCAAAAGAAGTTCAACGTATGTTTGAAACTGCGAAGCAGCACAACGTCCTCTTGATGGAGGCCATGAAATCCACATTGCTTCCTAACTTTAAAGTCATTCAAGAAAATCTACATAAACTCGGCACTATCCGGAAGTATTTCGCAAGCTTTTGTCAATATTCATCACGCTATGACCAATATAAAGATGGCATCGTGCTCAATGCATTTAAGCCTGAATTTGCAAATGGTGCATTGATGGATCTCGGGGTCTATTGCTTGTACCCTCTAATTTCCTTGTTCGGAGAACCTCTCGAGGTGAAAGCTACGGGCTCACTCCTTGAGTCTGGCGTAGATAGTTCGGGCAGTGTTACGTTGAAGTATGAAGGAAAAGATGCGGTTTTAATGTACTCTAAAGTTTCAAACTCTTCGTTACCGTGGGAAATTCAAGGTGAAAACGGCGTCATGCATATCACAAAAGTTTCTTCACCGGAACAAGTAGAAATCCAATACAACGACGGCACAGTCGAAACACTAACAGTCGAAATGCCCCTTCCATCGATGTATTATGAAATGCAAGAGTTTGTCGACCTAATTGATCTAGGTAAAACTGAATCTAATGTGAATACGTATTTCAATTCCTATACGACTATGAAAGTAGCGGATACCATCCGGAAGGATATCGGATTAGTATTCCCAAATGATTGATTAAGCTAAGTAAAAGCACGGCTCAGACGATAGAAATACTTCGTCTGAGCCGTGTTTTTTTCATAGTTACAGTTGCGGTTTGAGTATAAACTTATTTAGTACATGGAGTACGCCTTCATCATTATTTGTTTCGGTAGTATAATCCGCGATACTCTTCAGCGCTTCTACACCATTTCCCATTACGACTCCTAATCCCGCTGTCTTAATGAGTTCAAGATCATTATGATTATCGCCAATCCCTATTATTTCAGACTGTTGGATTCCAAGCTGCTCAGCCAAGTAGAGTAATGCCGTTCCTTTATTCGCTTCTGGATTTGTAACTTCCAAGTAATGAGGTTTCGACTTTGCAATATGGGCAGCTGAACCAAACTCCCCCTGCAACTCAAATTGCAGTCGGTCTAAATCCATCGGATCGCCAATGAACAGCACTTTTGTGAATTCTCTAGTTGCAAGACTGCTCAAATCGTCCACGATTGTATAAGGCACATTAGATTCCCTACCGTATTTTTGAATTTTCTCGTTGTCTTCAGCGACGTAAAGAATATCATCTTGATAGACCTGAACGTGTACTTGATGCTCACGTGCAAACTCAATTAGTCGTTTAGAAATTTCCAGTGAGACTGGGCGTTCGAACCAGACCTTTTTCTCATCCACGTCTTTAATAATTGCTCCCTGGTAAGTGATGAGTGGGACATTTAACTTCAGTTGTTCCGCGAACTTTTTCGCTGACGGAAACATACGCCCTGTTGCGATTGTTACAACCACACCACTTGCAATCACTTCTTGAATCGCTGAAATCGTATTCGGTGTAATTTGCAACTCGTCGGTTAATAGTGTTCCGTCAAGGTCAAGCGCTACTAATTTATACATGGAACTTCTCCTTTTTCCGTTTACCGATTCGCTTGCAGTGCAAGTTATTGTTGAAGTCCTTCAAATAACATTACTCTTGCTGGTGACGCATCCGTGCCCACTAACTTAAGAGGTGCTGCAACCATGAAGTAGTCACCTTGCTCTACTTCTTTCAAACGAAGTCCTTCTATAATAATAACGCCACTCGCAAACAATGTTTTGTGCGTTGGATGTCCTTCTTGGCTTCTTTCTACCCCAAGTGCATCGATTCCGATACCGCGTACGCCAATCTCAGCAAGGTACTGCGCACCGTCAGCAGCCAAGTAAACGAAATCAAAATCAAACTCTTCTTCGAAGGAGTTCTTAGTCTTCAATAAAACAAAATCGTTCTTCTGAATAGTAAATCCTACGAGATCTTTTTTAGATATACCCGATTCCACATGGGTTACATCGATTACCTTACTTTGTCCCACCAGGTTCGTTAACGAAAGCGTCTCAAAGGTTTCTCCGTCTTCAACCATATGAAGCGGTGCGTCAATGTGCGTTCCTGTGTGCAAGTCTAAATCTAATCGTGTTTCAGTAACATAACCATTTGTTACACGTTTCAATTCAGGTTGCTTTTCCGGCTTGTTTTTATAAACAGTCATTCCTTCGTAAATCGAGCTTGTCACATCATACATTTTCATCGTTTTCGACCACCTATTCTGTAGTTGTTCTCCTTTAAACTATACCGTCATCCTGTCATACTCGCCATCTCCATGTCTAGAAGAAACCCCTTTTCGATAAAAAACAGCCTGAGTCACGGCATGATCCGGACTCAGACTCTTCAGCAATTCTATTCTAAATTTGCATGACGACGTACTTTAAAATCACATACTGACTAGGAGTATACTGTCAAAAATAATGGATATAGCTCTTACTTTTTTACACTCCAATTATTAGTGACATCTTTCGGACGTAGATGCACATACTAAGGCTGCCGTTTTCTTCCGTAAAAATCACGTAACTCCACGCAAACTAATTTATAGTGTATGCTTACTTTTGCTCGATTTGGTTTTTATTTATCCACACTATACTATTTGTACTATTATGTTTTAAAGCTATGCACTTACATTTCTCCTCCATAAATCTTATACTAGGTACTGTTGCAGTTTTAAACACCGTAAATATATTTAACCTATTGGAGGGAAGCACATGGATTTTAATGATTCCTTTTCACATATTGCAGAGAACAGGTCAGCGAGCATGGAAGGTATGACAGTTGTCCTATTTGGCGCAACAGGTGATTTAGCCAAAAGGAAGTTATTTCCTGCTCTATACAACTTATATGTAGAAAACAAAATGCCGGAAGTCTTTTCAGTTATCGGACTCGGTCGCACCCCCTATACAGACGACGTATTCCAAACGAAAGTTGAACAATCGCTTCGCGCCTTCTCCAGGAGCAAAATACAAGACGAAGGATTTCAACAATTCCTATCCTCTTTCCGCTACAGTACATTTGACGCGACTGAACCGACATCGTATGAACAGCTGAATGACCTCATAGAACGAAGAGAACGTGAATTGAATCTACCTGAAAACCGTCTATTCTATTTGTCTGTAGCTCCTAGTCTAATCGATGTCATCACATCGAATCTTGCGACAAGTGGAGTCAGTCAAACATCAGGATGGAAACGTCTAATTGTAGAGAAACCTTTCGGAAGCGACTTGGCATCTGCCCGCGCGCTGAACGAAAAGTTGCGGACCGCGTTTAATGAAGATGAAATCTATAGAATTGATCATTACCTAGGCAAGCCAATGGTTCAGAATTTGGAAACGCTCATACTCGTTAATCCCGTATTGGATTCGCTCTTCAATCACCAACTGATCGCAAACGTACAAATTACAGCGAGCGAAACCGTTGGCGTTGAAACTCGTGCTCCTTATTACGACAAAGCTGGCGCAATTCGCGACATGGTACAGAACCATCTGTTACAACTTGTTATGATGACGGCACTTCATCTTCCTAAAAAAGCACATCCGGAAGAAATTCGTACGAAGAAGATGGAAATCATGCAAGCGTTACGTCCGATACAAGAGGAAACTCTACAGACGGACTTGATTCGTGCTCAATACAATGAAGGCGAAATCTTTGGTATCGATGTTCCCGCCTATCGCGAAGAGCCGGGAGTACCCCATTCGTCCATGAACGATACGTATATCGCTGCCCGATTATTTATCGACAATGAATTCTGGGAAGGAATTCCGTTTTACATTCGAACAGGCAAACGATTAGATAAAAAATCGACTCGCATTGTCTTCGAGTTTAAGGAACGTCCGACACAATTAGAGGATTACCATCCAGAAGGACTTGCTCCTAATCTGTTAATACTTGAGATTAGTCCGAACGAAAGTATATCGCTGCAGGTAAACATGAAAGATCCTTCTTCCAATCGTTTTGAACCTTCAACAATTACATTTACCACAAATTTGAATAACCAGCCAGAAGCCTATGAGCTACTTTTACATGATGCCCTGCTCGGCAATGCAACATTCTTTGCAAATTGGAAAGAAGTCGAATTGTCTTGGGAATGGATTCAACCACTACTGGTGGCATTTGAAGAGAACCGTTTACCATTAGCTACCTATACAGCAGGTTCGACAGGACCTAAAGAAGCGAGACAATTACTTGCAACCGATCACTTTAATTGGTGGTAAACAGACCACTTTCACATAAAAGGAGATACAGCACATGTCAGTTACATTTGAATATAAAAACGCAATGTCCTTCATGAAAAGCACGGAAATGGATAATTTTAGTGAATTCGTCAAGTCCGCTCACAACCAAATACACGGTCAACGCGGACCTGGATCCGATTACCTTGGATGGGTGAATTGGCCTGTCGAATACGACAAAGAAGAATTTGAACGAGTGAAGTCAGCCGCATCTCGGATTCAACAGCAATCGGATGCACTAATTGTCATCGGTATCGGAGGCTCGTATCTCGGGTCAAAAGCTGCTATCGAGGCACTATCCCATACGTTCCACAACCAGATAGATGGCAATACGGAAGTATATTTTGCTGGTCAAAACATTAGTTCAGTCTATATCGAGCACCTGCTTCAAGTATTAGAAGGAAAAGATATTTCTATCAACGTAATTTCTAAGTCAGGAACTACAACGGAACCCGCTTTAGCGTTCCGGATCTTCCGTGAGTTCATGGAAAAGAAATACGGTGAAGAAGAAGCACGTAAGCGGATTTACGTAACTACAGATAAAACCGAAGGCGCACTTCGTTCTTTGGCTATTGAAGAAGGTTACGAAACATTCGTTATCCCACAAAATATTGGTGGCCGTTATTCTGTACTCACACCTGTTGGTCTTCTACCAATCGCTGTAGCGGGTTTAAATATCGACGAAATGATGGCTGGAGCAGAAGCTGCTTTCCATAAGTATAATGATCCAAACATCGCTACCAATGGCAGCTATCAATACGCTGCAGTACGAAATATTTTTAATAGCAAAGGGAAATCTATCGAACTATTAGTAACTTATGAACCGGGTCTTCATTATGTAGCGGAATGGTGGAAACAGCTTTTCGGAGAAAGTGAAGGAAAAGATGTTAAAGGTCTCTTCCCTGCGTCTGTAAACTTTACGACAGATTTACACTCGATGGGACAATACGTTCAAGAAGGGCGACGTCTGTTCATCGAAACCGTACTCCAAATCAAAAAGTCACCTGTTGAGCGGACGATCCAAGCGGATGTGAACAACATTGACGGATTGAATTTCTTATCAGGAAAAACGATGGACGAAGTAAATAAGAAAGCAGCACTTGGCACGGCGCTTGCACATATCGATGGAGGTGTACCGAATTTGCTCATCGAGTTAGATGAGTTAAATGAATACACGTTTGGTGAGCTCGTTTATTTCTTCGAAAAAGCGTGCGCAATAAGCGGAACGTTACTTGGTGTGAATCCGTTTGACCAACCGGGTGTTGAAGCGTACAAGAAGAATATGTTTGCGCTACTTGGTAAAGAAGGATACGAAGAAGAGCGAAAACAGTTGGAAGAGCGTTTCACAGAGATTACTAGCTACTGAAACCAGAACGGAGGATGGATTATGAGTAATCAGCAAATCGGTGTCATTGGACTTGGTGTCATGGGGTTAAATTTGGCGCTTAACATGGAGAGTAAAGGGTTCCCTGTTGCGGTCTATGATTACTGGACAGATCGAACAGATGAATTCATCGCAAATGAAGCTAAGGGAAAAAACATCATAGGTGCTTCTACTCTTGAAGAATTTGTGGCATCTATTGCAACGCCACGCAAAATTTTGATGATGGTCAAAGCTGGAGAGACGACAGATTCTGTCATCCAATCGCTCCTGCCTCACCTAGAATCAGGAGACATTTTAATTGATGGAGGCAATACATTCTTCGAAGATACGAATCGTCGGACAGCTGAGTTGAAGGCTTCTGGCATTCACTTCATCGGAACGGGTGTATCCGGAGGCGAGGAAGGCGCTCGATTCGGTCCTTCACTCATGCCCGGCGGACCGAAAGAAGCTTATGACCAAGTAAAACCGATTCTTGATGCTATTTCCGCAAAAGTGGACGGCACTCCATGTAGCGCCCATATGGGTCCTGAAGGTGCTGGACATTATGTGAAGATGGTCCATAACGGTATCGAATATGGCGATATGCAACTGATTTCTGAAGCGTACTTCATTATGAAACACGCTCTCGGTATGACGTCTACTGAGTTGCATGACATATTTGCAGAGTGGAACTCAGGTGAACTGAATAGTTATCTAATTGAAATCACTTCTGAAATCTTCGGTAAGATTGATGACGAAACAGGAAATCCGTTACTTGATCAAATTTTAGACAAAGCAGGGCAAAAAGGGACAGGCAAGTGGACAAGTCAAAATGCTTTAGACTTAGGAATTTCGCTACCGATTGTTACCGAGTCCGTCTTCGCCCGATTCATCTCTTCCATCAAAGACGAGCGTGTCGCTGCTAGTCAATTGTTATCGGGACCTGAAGTTGCACCATTTTCAGGAAACCGTGAAGAAATGATTGAAGCGATTCGAAAAGCATTGTATATGAGTAAAATTTGTTCGTACGCACAAGGCTTCGCCCAAATGCGTGCTGCATCTGAACAATACGGCTGGGACATCCCATATGGCGAAGTTGCGATGATTTTCCGTGGAGGCTGCATTATTCGTGCGCAGTTCCTGCAGAATATCAAAGACGCATTCGACCATAATCCAGAGTTGCCAAACTTACTGGTAGATCCATACTTCACGAAAATTGTAGGAGAGTATCAATCTGCTCTTCGTGAAGTGTTAGCACTCGCAATCCAACAAGGCGTTCCAGCTCCTGCATTCTCTAGTGCTCTTGCTTATTATGATAGCTATAGAACAGCGACGTTGCCTGCAAATCTAATCCAAGCACAGCGCGATTATTTTGGAGCACATACGTATGAACGAATCGACAAGGATGGATCATTCCATACGGATTGGTCGAAGAACTAACTCACCACTATCAGTTGGCGAGTAGGTTCTGCGTTACCAGGTTCATCTACTTGAACAATTCTAAGAAACAGCAAAACACCAGCATCCTGAATAGGAATGCTGGTGTTTTTCATGGCCAAGACATGTAAATCGATTAGCCCTTCACAGTATACAAATGTTTAACCATTTCTCGGTTTCTTTCTTTAAAAATGTCGTTATGAGAGGACACCATTCCATGACCATGTGCGTCTGGTGTAATATATTGCTTTGCTTTGTTCACTGCGTTTGCAGCATCTTGAAATGCTCCCGCTATCAAATGAAGCTTTCCTTCGTGCCTTAAAATGTCCCCCGCTGCGAAAAGTCCAGGAACAGAAGTTTCACTCATCGGAGTCCCTTTCACTCCATATTGGTCTTCCATTTCAATCGCTAAACCACTGTTCTGTGTTAGCTCTTTATCCCGCTCATATCCGTGGTTAATGATCACTTCATCCACTTCTAATACAATACTTCTACCAGCCTCTACGGAATGCAGTTCCACTTTCTCGATTGATTCATGATCATCTGCAGCAATCAGCTTTTCAATGGTCGTATTTAGTAGACAGACAACGGAACTATTGAAAAGACGTGAAACTTCCGCTTCATGACCTTTTAAAATTCCCTTCCGGTAGGTCAAGTACACTTTCTTCGCAATCGGTTCAAGCTCATTCGCCCAATCGACCGCTGCATTCCCTCCACCTGAGATCAGGACAGTCTTCCCTTTAAATCGGGAAAGTGATTTAACAGTATAATGCAGATTAGATACTTCAAATCGTTCCGCACCTTCAATTGGTAAACGTTGCGGCTTTAAAATCCCTCCGCCAACAGCTAGAATGACGGTTTTCGAAAAGTGCTTTTGGTGACTGGCAGTCTGAACAACAAAGATTCCATCTTCCCTTTTATTAACGGCTGTCACTTTTTCACCCAAGAAGACTTCCGGCTTGAAAGTGAGTCCTTGCTGAATCGTCTGCTGAATGAGTTGTTCACCGGTGACTGGTGTAAGCCCTCCAATATCCCATATCATTTTTTCTGGATACACGTGAACTTTCCCACCCAAATACGGTTGAAACTCAATAATTTTCGTTTTCAGTTCGCGCAATCCACTGTAGAATGCGGAAAACAATCCTGCAGGACCCCCACCAATAATCGTCACATCAAATAATTCTTCTGAGTTCATTCTGTACGCCCCTTTTTTAGATAAAGATCTAGAATCTCAACATCCTCAGTTTATAAGTCACCGGCACGTCGGTTTAAATGAGAATATTTCTCAATTAAATTCAGTATATACATTACGATTTTATTTAGCAATGAATTCAGATAAGTGATACTTAACAAAGCTGATACGATAAACAGATAGGGTTCTCACTGAAAGGACATTTCACTATACTTGCATCAATATTAAACACTTGCTGTAAATTCAAGCACGTCATCACATCTTTAGGAGGGCCTTCTGTTATAAGCTCTCCGCCTTTCATCGCAATCATATAATCAGAAAACCTAGATGCGTGATTAAGATCATGCAGAACCATGATAATTGTTCGCCCTTCATCCTCATTGAGGCGCTTTAGGAGAAGCAATATATCCAGCTGATGTGCCATATCTAAATACGTCGTGGGTTCATCTAGCACTAAGATTTCGGTTTCTTGAGCAAGTGCCATGGCAATCCATACTCTCTGTCGTTGACCGCCAGATAATGCCTCAATTGGCCGATCTTTAAATTCATGTAATCCTGTTACTTCTATGGCACGATCGATTGCTGCGTAATCTTCTTTTTTGAGAGAACCTAATCTCTTTTGATGTGGAAAGCGGCCATATGAAACAAGCTCATAGACTTTTAATCCACCTGGAGCAGTTGCCGTTTGCGGAAGAATTGCCATCTTTTTCGCAACTTCTTTTGTATCCAGTCTATGGATCGCATTTCCATCTAAATACACTGCACCGCTCTTCATTTTCAGAATTCTAGCGATAGCTTTCAGTAACGTTGATTTCCCACAACCATTAGGACCTATTATCGTCGTTATCATATTTTTAGGGATGGATAGGCTTAATTCCTCAATAATAAGTGCATTGGAATAACCAATAGCTGCACGATCCACGATTAATTCTTGCATCCCTCATCGTCCCTTCGTCTTTATCTCTGCGTCTGTCTAGTTGGAATTTCTGAGTGCTGGTAAACGCCATTACTGAAACGTATTGCTCTGCTCATAATTGTCGGCACCACAGAACCATGATTTTCATCCGGTGCGATATAAAACGCGGTCTGAAGATCTTCAGCTTTTTTCGAATCCATGTTGGAAACTAATATTTTTGCATCGTTCACCATGAATCCTTCCTCTGCCCCCACAGCAATGAAAAGATTTTTTGGTGTGTCGAAAGTTATATTTTCATAGAATTTTTTTTCATACTCAAGGATTTCGTGATCATTCCACCAAATTGAAGGGCTGCAGGCTAAGAAATTCGTAAATAATTGTGAGCGAGTAAATAAGGCAAAGAGTACAAACAGACCGCCAAGTGAATGACCAAATAAGGTTTGACACCTAGAATCCACTGTATATCTTCGTGATATTTCCGGCATCAGTTCTTGTTCCATAAAGTCTAGCAGCTTTTCTGCACCGCCATGCGGTCCTAAATCGACAGCATGCTCTTTCAACCGATCAGGGTAGCTATACTGATCTGCAAAAGGTGTGAAATCATAAAATCTTTGTTTAGAAACTTCTTTTTCGGTTCCATGATGTCCAATTCCCACGACAATAGCAGGAGCAACAAAGGTCTTTGGTGAATTTCTAGACTGTAATCGCACAACGTCCCTCCCGTATTGGAAGTGTGAGTTCCCATCCAGCATATAAATTATCGGGAACCCCTCTTCTGGAGGTTCTGCACTTGGAATCGATACCTTAATATCAAATACGTACTCCATAACCATTGAATCTAGCTTCCAATATTCAGTGTGGTCTAATGTCACTTTTTCAGTCATCTGTAAGCCCTCTTTTCTATTATTAAAACTTTTATACTTTCAGTTTCACAAGCAAATATAAAAAGTAAGGAATTCCGATAATGGAGACAACAATCCCGACGGATAATTCAGAAGGAGCAAATACTGTTTTCGCAATGTAATCTGAAAAAATAAGTAAAAACATGCCAATGACTGCGCTCATCGGCATCACATATTTGTGCTGTATGCCTACAAGCTGTTTTGCAATATGAGGAGCCATTAAGCCTATGAACCCGATACCGCCTGAAACGGAGACACAAGCACTGACTAGGCCGATGCTGCTTAACAATAGAATCGACTTTTCTTTCTCCACTTTAATTCCCAAGCTTTTCGCGCTTGACTCTTCCAATTGGAAGTAATCTAATAATGGACTTTTTCTATAAATGATCGTCCCTAATATGAGTATCCATGGCAACATCGAAGCGACAAATGTCCAATTGGCATTGTAAATGCTTCCCGCAATCCAAACAGCTGCCATTTCATAGTCTTGTGAATTCATCTTAAGAGAAAGATAAAGCGACAACGCACCAAATCCACTGCTAATAGCGATTCCGGATAGAATTAGCCGCTGCATATCCAGTACGCCATTGCGCCAAGAGAACAAATAGATTAGCGCTGCGGCGAGCACACCTCCTACAAATCCAAAAATCGGCATCATCAGGATGGAAGTAAAACTGGATTGTGTAGAAGTAATTGATGACATCTGGAAAAAGTACATAAAGAGTACGATTGAAGCACCCGCGCCGGCATTGATGCCCAATATTCCAGGATCTGCAAGGCCATTTTTGGTAACCCCTTGAATCACAGTCCCTGCAATTCCGAGACCAATTCCCACTAACCCAGCGATGACAATCCGGGGTAGGCGAAATTGAAAAATGACTAAGTCAAATTTCTCGTTAGGATTTATGCGTAATATTGTCTTGCAAACATCCCAAACAGACATGTCAAAAATACCGTTTGTAACATGGAGATAGAAAGCACCGAATGTCAGCAGGATAAAGATGGACATCATGAGAGCAAAACGGGAGAAGACCTTTTTAGTCACGCTGTTCTCCTCCTCTCGTGCGAATTAAGTAAAGGAAGACCGGAACGCCAATAATTGCGGTGACGACACCGACTGGCGTTTCAAAAGGAAAATTGATATACCGGCTAAACACGTCACACAACGCTAAAAAGACAGCTCCTATGACGGCCGCACAGGGAATGACATAACGATAATCCACACCAACAATGAATCTTGTCATATGAGGAATAATTAAGCCGATGAATCCAATCTTCCCGACTAATGCAACTGCTGTTCCGGTTAATATCACAACAGACAGCATGCTAATTATTTTCACCATTTTTGTCCGCTGCCCTAAATTGACAGCTATCTCTTCACCAAGAGAGGCAATTGTTACTGACTTAGCTACACTAATTGCTAATAGCAAGCCTACTAAACCAAAAGGAATGGCCATTAGGAGCAAGCTTGGATCTACTTTATGTATTTTGGAGTTGTACCAAAAACTAAGACTTTGCGACACTTGATAGCGCATAGCAATTGCAGCAGCCACACTGCTTAGAAATGAACCAATAACTGTACCGATAATTGCTAATCGAACTGGCGATAAGCCATCGCGTATGAGCATGCCAAAACCAAATACAATACTAGCTCCAACGGCAGAACCCAGCATAGACAGTAGAATCATTTGGTAGTTTGATAACCCGGGGAAAAATACGATTGCGATAGTTATAGCAAATGTCGATCCGTCATTTACACCCATAATGGATGGGGAGGCAAGATAGTTTCGGGTGATCCCTTGCATGATTGCTCCCGAAACCGCTAAAAATGCCCCTACAAATAAAGCAGCGATTACGCGTGGTAATCGCGATGTCATGATAATGTTGTGGTCTACATTATCTGCATCAAATTGCGTAATCGCTTGCCATATCGTGAGTGCAGTTATATCTTTTACGCCATATAAAACGGATAAGACAATGGCTAGTACTATGAATAGTGGGGATACACTTAAAATACTAATTGCTATCCAATTTGTCTTTTTCATTTTACATGATCACACCTTACTCACTTACTAGATTTTCAATTGCAGCATCTAAGAATCTGACTTTAGACCATGCAGTTCCACCCTGTGCAAGAGGAGCGATCGTATTCACAAATACGTGATTTTCTTTTGCAGCGGTAATACTCTTAAAGATAGGATTTGCGAGTAAATCGTCCTTCGCAGTTAAATTTTCTGCGTTCTCACTATCTTCAAACTGCAAGAAGATATAATCTGGATTGATATCTGCCAACGCTTCAAGTGACAATTCACCTTGGCCATCTGTACTAGATACAATTTCAGGCACTGGCAATCCTAGGTCTGTGTAAAGTACAGAATTTAAATAGGTTTCATCCGAATATACAGCAACACTGCCTTGGCGAATACGTAACACTAAAACAGTCTTATCTTTCATTGAATCTCCAATTTTCTCTTTTGCCTCTGCAGCTTTAGCATTGTAATCTGCAATAATTTCATCCGCTTTGGATTCCTTACCAGTAAGTTTTCCTAGCAGTTCCAAGTTTTCTTCCCAGTTCTCAGATAAGTGAGAGTACGGAATCATCGTTTGAATTTTATTCATAGCTGCAACTACATCTTCACTATGTTTCGACGAGCCTAGAATGACATCGGGATCTAGAGCTAAGATTGCTTCGTTGTTTGGTGCGAATTTGTCACCAACGAGTGAAGCCCCTTCAAGATCACTTGCCAAGTATTCAGGGATTGCGTCACCTACTGCTAGTACACCAACCGGCTTTACTCCAAGAATTGCTGCGTCTTCCATTGATTCCAGGCTTGCTGCAACAATATTATCTACTTTAGCAGGCAATACATAGTCTTCACCTAAATATGTTATCGTTTGTTCCGTTGCATTCTCATCTGTTGTATCTTCCTTTTCAGTATCCTTTGCTTCAGTTTTCACTTCCGCAGCATTTGTTTTTTCTGTATCTCCTGACGATGCAGTATCATCATTCTTAGTGCAAGCACTCAAACTCAGCGCTAATAGTGCACTCACAGCCATTAACCAATACTTTTTGTTTATCAAAATCTTTCTCTCCCTACGTATGATATTCAACTGAAATTAGTTTATTGATAACGATTATCATTATCAATTAAAATATATCAGAGGTTATCAGACAATACAAGCTAAATTTTCAAAAAACATTCAGGGCGCATTTTTTAATGAAGACAAACAAAAAACCATCTGTTTGGAGTATTGAACTCCAACGGATGGTCTTCTCTGTTTTATTTCACTGTTAGCTCTACTCTTTTTCACTACTCCTGATTTACTTGACTTCATCCAACATGGAACCAATGTCTGACGCTGATGACGGATAGGCAAAAATCGTCTTCTGCATTTCTTCGAACGTCAACTCAAGCCGTATGGCTGTGGAGAAATGATTAATAAGATCATCCGCATTGTCGCTTAGGATATGTGCACCTACGACAGTTCCTTTTTTCTGATCTGTGATGAGCTTGAATGCAGCAGCTTGTTCGTTTGTCCGTCTGAATGTAAACCAATCCGTGATTTCCTGATACGTCACTATTGTCTCTATGTTAGACTCTTTCGCTTCATCTTCCGTCATGCCAACGGAACCGATTTTCGGGACAGTGAACGCAACTGATGGTACGACTGGATAGTCAATTGATGTATTGTTGCCATGCAATAAGTTTTGAATGACAGTATCAGCATCCCTTGAAGTGATCGGAGTTAGCGGTGGCGCCGATGTTTCTGCAACGTCTCCTGCAGCATATACATTCGGGTTGCTGACGCTTTGTAAGTATTTGTTGACTTGAACGCCACCTCTTTCACCAAGAGTCACGTTTCCTTTTTCAGGATTGACGTCTAGTGCTGGAGCACGGCCCAATCCATGAACGACTAAATCAGCTGTAAAGGTTTGCTTCGCATCATCTTTACTACCTGTTACAGTGAATGTGTTCCCATTCTTTTCAACTGATTCAACACGCGTATTGACATGAATCTTAACGCCGACTTGTTCTGATCGTTTTACGAGCAGATCGACTAGTTCAGGATCAAATTGTTCTAGAGGACGTTCTCCTCCATGAATGATTTCCACTTCTGCACCTGCACGTGCTGCAAGATGTGCGAATTCCATTGAAATATAACCACCACCTGCAAAGATGATCTTCTTCGGCAGTTCTTCAAGGTCGAGGAAATCATCGCTATGAATCATCAAGTCCTCACCTTCGAGCCCTAGTTGGACAGGTTGGGCTCCTGTTGCGAGAACGATTTTCTTACCAGTCAGTAGGTGCTCACCTACTCTAATTTGTGTTACAGATTCGAATGTAGCGTCTCCATGGTAACAGTCGATTCCGAGTCCCTTTAATTTCTCCTCGGTCTTCTCAGGCACAGGTTCTGTGAATGTCTTCTTGAATGCCATCAGGTCTTTCCAGTCAATATGTGCATCACCTGCAAGTCCTTTTCCATTCATACGCTCTTTCCAATCCATCCATTCTGCTGCGCCCACGAGTACCTTTTTAGGGTCACACCCACGTTGAGGACATGTACCACCAAATGTGCGTCTATCAATAATGGCCACAGTCCAGCCTTCTTTTTTACAAGCTTGCGCAATACTTGAGCCTGCTGTTCCAGTACCGATCACAATCAAATCATAGTTATTTTTCAAAATGGGTTTCCTCCTATTCGTTCCATTTGTAACCATTTGCTGTTCAGGCTACTAACCCATCTTAAACAGAGGGATGATATCCACCTTCAACCAAATAGTTAACTGTACACAAGTCATTGATACTACTTAATTTACCCAAGTTTAAGTGTCCTAACCTTTTTTATTTATCAGTCTATGAAAGATGATGGACGCAATAAAAACTGATTCCGCCTAATTAGCAGACTCAGCTTTTATCAACTATCCAATTAGGTCGCCATGCAAGTATTATTGTGTTTTCTTCAAAAAGAGAGACAGCACAACATTAACGACAGCCAGTACTAAGCTGAACGTGAATACCACAGAAGTACCTGCTGCTGTAGCTGCCATTATTGTTGCGCCTTCTGCCACGGCTATTCCTTGTTTAGCAGTAAGGATTGAAATCATTATAGCAATTCCGACAGCTCCCGATACTTGTTGTGATGTCTGGGTAACAGCAATGCCATCTGGATAGAGCCGTTTCGGCAATGCATTCAGCGTATTCGTCTGAACTGCCCCTATGGTCATTCCTACGCCAAGCATCATCACTATATGTGTAACAACCATCATCCATAAGGTTGTTTCAGTTCCATATTGTGAATAGAGGGCATATCCCACTACAACAAGAAGAGTTCCTGGTGTAATGATTGCACGCGGACCAAACCGATCAAATAAGCGTCCAATCGGCGGAGCAAGAATGCAATTCAGCAGGCTACCTGGTAGCAAGACCAGTCCAGTTGCAAAAGCTGAAACGATGAGTGCCACTTGCATGTACATCGGTAAAATAACGAGCATGGAAAGCATGCTGAAGAACGTAATACTATTCATTGTGAATCCCAACACAAATTGGGGATGTTTGAAAACACGTAAGTTAAGCATAGGTGACTCAAGCTTCGTCTGTCGAACAACGAATAAGAAGAGCGCAACGAGT
Organism: Sporosarcina sp. A2; assembly: GCF_050858885.1. Lineage (GTDB taxonomy): Bacteria > Bacillota > Bacilli > Bacillales_A > Planococcaceae > Sporosarcina. The sequence continues at coordinate 2,555,497 of NZ_CP193898.1, forward strand.
CCGAGGACGATTGTTCCGATTACCGGTGTACTTCCCCATCCGTAGTCACCGCTACTACTAAATCCATACACCAGTCCTCCAAAACCAAGCGTAGACAGTATGACCGATAGACCGTCAATTCGGGTGTTCCTAACTTCATTTAAATTCGGGATGAATATGTATCCGAATAATAAAGAGAACAGCAAGACTGGTAACGTAACCCCGAAAATCCAATGCCAAGATAGCGTGTCTAAAATTAGCCCTGCAAGCGTTGGACCAAGTGTCGGTCCAGCAAGAATCACTAGGCCCATAATTCCCATAGCGCTCCCACGTTCGTTCGGTGCATAAATCGTGAAAATCACATTTTGTGTTAGCGGTAAAACGATTGCGAGGCCTGCTGCTTGAATAACACGTGCGATGATCAGCACACTGAATACAGGCGCCATTGCCGCAGTAATTGTACCTATAATCGACAAAGTCAATGATGCGATGAACAGTTGACGTGTCGTGAACTTTTGCATTAGATTCCCTGTAATCGGAACAAGAATTCCGAGGGTTAAGAAATAGCCTGTAGCAAGCCATTGAATTGCTGTCGTACTTACTTGGAAAATGTTGCTGAGCTCGCCTAACGCAATATTTAAGGCAGTCTCACTGAACAATCCAACAAAACCCGCAGTGAACAATGCCAACATGATAAATCCTCTTTTAATCTCTCGTTCCTTCATCATACTTATTAAAACTCCTTCATCAATTGAGGTATGACGTTAGATATCGTTTGTAAAGGGATAGAAGAGTTTTGTGCCCGACACAAGAGCAGCCCGCCTTCTATGGATGCTGTCAAGAACAAAGATACTGATGACGCCCGTTCAATTGAAAAACCGTCTTCAAGTAATTTCGCATGGAAAATAGACTGGATTTTTTCATATAGTGCTCTGCAAGCATCACGAGCAGGTTGGCTAAGAAGAGACATCTCACTAACGATACTGCTGAACGTATATCCCGCAATCGTTCCGTCCCTATCCAAATCCTTAATCATCTCGCCAATGACAGCACGGGCAGCAGCTTCTGTAGAAGTAGCACAGTTAAATAGCAATTCGATATCTCTCGTGAGTGTCTGGTTAAGTGATTGTAAACACGCAATGAGCAATTCTTCCTTACCTGCAGGAAAATGGTGATAGAGTGCCCCCTTCGTAATTCCACATGCTTTTAGCAATTCGTTAAGCCCCACAGCTTTGTATCCTCTCTGCTGAAAAAGCTTTGTCGCTGTTTCAATCATCCTCGTTTTTGTATCCATAATTCTCTTCCTCCCTTCTGCATACCAACCGGTCTGTTTTACTATAGCAGAACTTTCAACAATGATGTAAGTGTTTTTTTACAAAGATGAACACAAAAAAACTCTGAGCCAAATGCTCAGAGCCAACCTACACCATTTTTTCTATTCCAGACACACTCTCTCTTATCTAAGTGTTTTTAACGCGCCGCTCCAAGCAACAACTTGGTCGAGCATCATATCCACATTATCCAGATGTAAATCTTGTGGCTTCAATACCGATCCGTTTTCAAAATCAGTAAAGAGAGAAAGCGTGGGATGGGTGCGCACATCTGCAATCATGAGTTCTCCCATTATACCTCGTAAATGTTCTGCTGCCCGAGCCCCACCGGTTGAACCATAACTCACAATCCCAGCGGCTTTGTTATTCCATGCTTCACGAGCAAAATCCAATGCATTTTTAAGCGCTCCTGAAATACTGTGATTGTATTCCGCGACAACAAATACAAAACCATCCAAGCTAGCAAGCTTGTCATTCCAAGCCGTGATTCCCGGCTCAGTCCCGTCAGTTGTTCCTAGGAATGGCAATTGGAATTCAGCGATATCGACGATTTCATAACTGGCATCTCCCCGTTTGTCTGCAATTCCTTTCACCCATTCCCCTACTTGTGGACTAACTCGACCTTCACGTGTACTCCCTAAAATAATACCGATATTCATTGTATTCATTTTTTCTTCCTCCTTTGTTTGTTTAGTAAATACTCTTGTAAAAAAACTCATTTAATTGACACCAACCTATTTTTTCTTTTTTAAGCCAATCTTCTTATACTTCTAATTGAATTCGATTTCCTGAAGGATCGAATGTGACGTAGTGATGATCTTCTTCTATAACGCTTCCGCCAATTCGCTGAATATTTCCGATGACTTGCAAACGGATATCTTCATCAGGTAGAACGAGTGTGAAAAATTGGAGGCCAACACTATTATGAGTAGGTCGCGGAGCTCCTTTTCCATTCCAGATGTTGACTCCTATGTGATGGTGGTACTTTCCAGATGATAGAAACAATGCCTGCCCACCAAAACGATTTACGACATCGAGTCCTAACCCCTTCACATAGAACTCTTCCGTTTTTTCCAATTCAGAAACGTGTAAATGGATATGCCCCATAACTGTTCCCTCCGGCATTCCTTGCCATGCCAACTCTGGATTAGAAATCGCTAACAGATTTTCAATTTCAAGTGGATCGACGGTCATCCTCACTTCTTCATCTTGCCAAATCCATTCAGAAGGATATCGGTCGACATAGATCTCAATCCCGTTTCCATCTACGTCATTGAGGTACACTGCTTCACTGACCTGGTGATCCGAAGATCCTAGTGGAATACCTTGTTTGGATAAATGGATGACGAGATTCGCCAAATCCACTCTCTCCGGTAGTAGAAGTGCCAAATGATACAACCCTGTAGTTCTACCTTGCTTCGGAATAGCATTTTCCGGTTGCTCCAATGACAAAATGCTAGTCTTCCCATCTGTTGTAAGCTTCACGGACGAACTAGTTTGCACTAGGATATCGAAACCAAGTATGTCTTGGTAGAAAGAAACAGCTCGTTTCAAGTTTTCCACTTTAATTTGGACGTGACCTACAAATGACGTTGGTTTCGTATGGAAATTCATCATAACCCCCCTATCTTTTTATTAAAATGATTCATTAGCTATAAACACAACCAGTGTGATTTCATTCTCCTTTTATAAGTTAATTACTTTATGTAACCTACTATAATGCAGTAACTAGATGACGTCAAGTACTTTTGTTTTATAATGTAACTCAAGTGCCATCCATGGTATACTTAGTGGAAAGAGGTGTATATCGCATGAAACAATCAACGATTTGTCCAAAATTCGAAAAAGCCATCACACTCCTTAGTCAAAGGTGGACGGGGTTGGTAATATATCAGCTATTATTGGGGACTCAGCGGTTTAGCGAGATTCAGTCGGCTGTTGGAATTAGCGGCAAAGTCTTATCCGATCGTTTGAAGGATTTGGAAACCCAAGGAGTAGTTAAACGGGAAGTTTTCCCTGAAACTCCTGTAATCATTGAATACTCCTTAACCGAAAAAGGACATTCCTTGGAACCTGTCCTAAAAGAAATCGAAAACTGGTCGCAACTTTGGGTATCATCAGAAGATGAAGGATCCTTCGAGCTTAACTAAAACTGACAAAGGGGGCTTACTATATGGACAGCTCTCTTTTTTTATGGAGAAAACACTTAACAATCAGCTAGATTTCAACTAACAGACTCCACGATTCATCATCACGTATGATTTAATTTATTACTCCATTCCCTTACTTCTTTTCAAGCCATATATTCTTCTGTTTGAAAAATGGTATTTAGTGTTTCGCACTATACAGCCTGTCGCAAAAAAAGAACTGGGATTGCATTAGATAATTGCAATCTCAGTTCTTCTATGATTTACAGCGATCTTTTTCTATATCGGCGTTTTTGTTCCTTGAATATCTACTGTTCAGGTGTCTCTTCAGAATATAATCATTTCTTACTGTTGATCTGCAACAATTGCACCCGATTATGACAACCCAAATGCCAAGCTACCTCTAAAACTCCTGCAATCATTAGGGAAAACCAAGCCATTGAAAAGAAGATCAGATGCAAGCTTGTTACTTCTAGTTTAGTTCCTACCTGTTTCAAGTGTTATTTTGCACCCAAAATTGATTACAGCCACGAGAATGTACCACTAATGCCATAGTTTTTACAAGCGATTGTCACGGATTTTACCATTCGTTTCCAATGAGTCTATCAGTGGTGTAACGTCAAGAATGTGAAAGTATAAAATGTCAAGGATTTTGTAAGATATAAGCCTAACCCCACGTATCTTGAACGTGGAATTAGGCTTATGATCTTACACAAACGCACCCGTTTAAAGCACAGTTACTATCATGTTTTATGAACAACAGCTCTGAGCTTTATTTAAATCCTTTTCTTGAATATAGATAATTCCATCGTTTACTTCGTATTTAATTCTATTTCCCTCTAATCTCTCAACAGCTAAATCACTATATTCGCCCCATTCAACGCCATCATTTATAGACTCTTTGTCGTCTTTACAGGCTTGTAAAAGTGATATAGCTAAAATCAAAACACCAAGTTTTAATATTATTCCTCTCATATCATCTCCACCTCACTTCTACAAAAACCTGGCACGTTTGCTGAATTTAGTAATTCACATATCAATTAAATAGCATCTAACTTTCCAACAAATTGTCGGTCTTTATTCAACATGAAAACCTCTAATTTTAATTTTTCAAACCTAAGTTCAATGCCACGTCAAGACTATTGGTTGTTGAAAAACTCATTAAATGGCTCTGGATTCAACTTATCCATATCCAATTCCAGCTCATACCACTTCTTCGTAGCCTCATCCATCTGGCCTACTGTCAATGGGATATTTTCCTTTTGGATCTGTTCCTTCACTCTCTGGGACTGTTGTAAATTATATGTTGAAAGATCTGTTCGTTTAAAAGAAATCCGATTTCCATTGGTTTGCTTGAATTCAAACATCCAAGCAAATATCGGTTCCCTTGAATATTTGTTAGCCACTCTTTTCAGGACATATGGGGTGATCTCTACACTTTCCACCGATGACCAATCCACAGTCTGTTGTTTCCCCCACCAGGTAGACACAATAATACCCTCTGTCTCATGAATCGCTTGATAATCATTCCAAGTGATATATAGAAATGTAGCAGTCAGGACAAACATACCTAGTATGAATCCGGTTAACTGTTTTCCTCCGTGAGTCAGACCAAACAGGACTTTAGGAATAATGGAAAGAACCAATACAATTAGTAATAGAGTTCCTATTAGACCTACTGTGGAAGAAGAGGTTGGCTGAAACCATAGATAGCCTTCGCGTGCAAAGGTTTCGTTTTTCAGCTTCGCATATTCTTCGAAGACTAGGAAAATGGAAGGTATTAAAAGTGCAACTTGCACAAAAACCACAGTGAAATTCAACAAACTTTGTTTAGTTAATGCATGACCGATTCGAAGCCATTGCCCAGCCATGAATACTGGTAAAGCGATCAAAGTGAATATGAATAAATAGACAATTCCCTCCGTAAAAAGAAGACCTGTACAAGTAATTCCCAATATAATTCCGCAAGCTATGAGGAAAATCCCTAACCCCTTTTTCAACAACTCACTCCACCCCTTTCAAACATTCCCTACTTCACTTACGAATTCTCTCTTTCGAAAGTTTCACATTCCTTATGATAATTACTTCTTTACCCAACAAAAAAGAGTGCCCTCACGGCACCCTTTTCGTTGTCTGTTTATCCGATTTTCTTCACCTTCACGCGATACGACAAACACTTATACAACGCGACACATTCATGATACCGCCATTCCTCAAAATCCATCCCGCCTCCTGGAAAAATGCCGACGATTCTCAAACTCGCCTGTTCACATAGATCACTTATTTCGTCTAGCGAATAACAGCGTAGAGACTGCGTGACTTTTTCCTCGGGATGATCAGCATGCCACCAACTATCGAGCATGCGATGAGTATGTTCATCATAGCGATACACACGGCGGGCATCATCCACCGTCATCTCTTGACCATCCACCTGCTGCCAGTAACGGGGTTGATAGATGTCGATCAATGCACAGCCATCCTCTTTCATCCAATCTCGAATCCGATTTAAAAGTCGAAGCTGATCCTCGTCTGAGCCAATCCCGAAACCATCAAAGTAACTCACGACGTCGAAGGTTTCAGTCAGCTCAAATGTATAGAAATCTCCGCAATGACTCTTCACCCGTCCATTCGAATGTTCTCTAGCGAATGTAACCAACTCCGGCACTAGCTCAAGTGTCGTCATCTCAACTCCTGATTCCGCTAACTTCTTCGCCACATCGCCACGACCTGCACCAATATCCAACATCTTATTAAATGGCCTTCCCACTTGTTCTTTCACAATACTTGCTAACTCGTTATATGCATCGTTCATATCCAATTCCTGATTCATCCACTCGAATTGCTTCCGGTAGAAGGGTTTTACCCATGATTGTGTCATTCAGATTCCTCCTGTAGTTTTTTTCGTTTACAGAAAAGAATTCAAGTACAATAGCGTCATGGTCAACCCTCCCTTTACTAGTTAAGGATGAGTATACAGTATTTTCTAATTAAATTCCATTTCGCGTTGCGTTTTACCGAAATCATAGTAACGACGTCTGCAAATAAAACAAGCCGCCATTGATGATTTCAATTCGGATTGTCGTTTCATATTGTTCCTCAATCGCTTTTTTCTCCATATGATAACTTTCAGGTACATCCTCCACACCCGTGTAAAAGTAATCCAATACTCGCAAATCGCGAACTTCTCGCTGTTTCGCTTCTTCCATCCATGTATGATCATCTTGCTTTACCACATTGTCCATCACGTCTTCCAATCGTTCTAGTGCCCGGATGGGGGAGATGATATAGGGCAAGTAGAATGTATTCGGAGCGACAGACGGCTCCAATTCCAATTTACGGACAGATTCTTGAAAGCCATCGATCACTGCGCCATTCATCAAATTCATACCGATTGAGTACAGCATTTCTTTTGTGCGATCACTTGAATACGTAATTTTATAATTCACACCGAGCCACGGGGTTAACGTTACTTGTGCGTTCTGATTGAATTCAGGCTTCTCATAGAGCTGGACAAAGGCTCCTTGTTCTTTCGTCACTTGAAACAACTGATGGAGTCGTGGTGAACCGAAGTGAATCCGTTCTCCTGGCATTGGCGCTCCGAACTTAGTAGGATTCGTAACAAAAGTCAATTGAGCAGGATTTGCCTCAACGCCGCCACTTTCTACATAGCTCCAGTAAAATGGACGGTTCATAATGCGTTTGTCCATATCTATTGTTAATTGGACAGTCAAATGATCTTGGCTTTTCTCAAGAATCCTACAGCTGTTTTCCAGGAAAAACTGGTGAATGTACTGATGAATTGCCTGCTCTCGCATAGACACCCTCCCCTACGATATGGACCGCTTCCCGTCCGTCAAAATATGATCTAATTCTCCGACCACTTTTTCAAAGACACCAATCTTCTTTTGGAGTAACTCCACCATTTTGTCTTCAATGGTCTCTTGTATTGCTAAGTTATAAATATGCACATCCTGAGTCTGGCCCAGTCGATGCACGCGACCGATTCGTTGCTCGAGTTTCATCGGATTCCATGGTAAATCATAATTGATGACATGGTGGCAAAACTGCAGGTTGATTCCTTCACTTCCAGATTCAGTGGCAATCAATACTTGGGCATCGCCTTGGAAAAGCTGTTTCATCCACTCACGTTTGTTTTTGCTGAATTTGCCGTTGAACAGGACACTCGTGATTCCTTTCGAGTGGAGAAATGCTTGTAAATAGGCTTGAGTCGCACGGTATTCAGTAAATATAATGACTTTGTCATTCGCTTTCTGGATAATTTCAACTGCTTTCCTTGCTTTTGTGTGCGTTTCTAGCTTTGTTAGCTTCAAGAGGATTTCTTCCATTTCACCGCGTACTAAAGCAGAGGTGCAGGTTTGATGCAATTTCTCCAGCGTAATCACCGCGGCAAGTTGGCTACTACACATTTCACGCTGAAGAGTAAGAAGCGTAAAGGAATCGGTTACGGGCAACTTTGAAATTAGCGAATAGACTTCGCGTTCCTGTTCCGTAAACTCGAGCGGAACAATTTGTACAAGACGATTTGTCCATTCAATCCCCGTCTCGTTCCGGATGTTACGGACCATCACCTGTTGGATCAATTCCTTTAAAAACTCATCCTCTTCGACATGGTGCTTACTCGCTGAAAACACACTTTGAAACGTCTCTAAGTTTCCTAAGTGACCCGGTTTTAGTATAGAGATCAAGTTAAACAGTTCAAATACATCATTCTGAATCGGCGTAGCTGTGAGTAATAGGCAGAACTTTTTCTTCAGTTGCTGCACAAACTCATAGTTTTTCGTTTTAGGATTCTTGAGTTTATGGGCTTCATCAATAATGATTAAATCGAATTCCTGTTCATAGATCATCTCTTTATGAGGACTCCGTTTCGCCATATCGATACTTGTTACAACGATCGGACAGTGATCTAGATTGTATTTTTTATTGTATGCAATCGCTGGTATATGAAACTTCTGATTCAACTCGTCAATCCATTGATTCGTCAAAGAAGCTGGTGCAAGAATAAGCGCCTTTTTCACAAGTCCACGGATTAGGTATTCTTTTAACACAAGCCCCGCTTCAATCGTTTTTCCCAGTCCAACTTCATCAGCTAAAATGGCTTTTCCATTCATGCGCTCAATAACCGTCTCGGCAGCCTCTAATTGATGCGCGTATGGCGTGAGATTCGGCAGATGCTTTGGAGATTGGAGACCATGGAATTCGGGAATTAGCTTCGTTCGTTCCATGTCGTAACACATCTGATAGAGTGTCCAGTTATCCCACTCTTTGCGATTCTCAAGGCGTTCTAAAAATCCTTCTTTCCATTCTGATGAGCGCTCAATTCGCATATCGATCCCCTCTATTCAAAACTGTCTTTTTAGTTAGCATGCCCCCGCCTTATAGTTTTTATGCTCATCATTTTCTATAATTCTCTTATGAAACAGCATAATAACAACTAGGATGCCAAGAATTAAAAATAGTGGTACTATAGGAAAGTTCATAAGTAGAAATGCTTGCGGGTACATGAGAAATTGGAGGTATAAGAATGGAAGAAAAAAGAACGTTACAGCTTGTGCTCGCTGGAATCCTCCTTGGTATTTTAATGTCTGCGATGGATAACACGATTGTCGCGACTGCATTAGGTTCGATTCTAGGAGATTTAGGCGGCGTCGACAGCTATGTCTGGATTACTTCCGCATATGCGGTTGCTGTTCTTGCGGGAATGCCGATTTTCGGTAAACTCTCTGATATGTTCGGTCGTAAACGCTTTTTCATATTTGGTATTATCGTATTTATGATTGGATCCGCCCTTTGTGGTGTGGCACAATCTGTTCCTCAATTAGCCGTCTTCCGTGCAATTCAGGGAATCGGGGGTGGTGCGTTGTTGCCAATCGCCTTCACAATCGTTTTTGATGTGTTCCCACCAGAAAAGCGTGGGAAAATGACAGGTCTCTTAGGAGCTGTTTTCGGTGCATCCAGTGTCATCGGACCTTTACTTGGTGCTTGGATTACGGAATCATTCAGCTGGCACTGGGTATTCTACGTCAATATTCCAATCGGTTTCGTGTCTCTATTACTCATTGCACGTTTTTATAAAGAAGCGACTAAACCTGTTAAGCAGGCCATCGACTGGCTTGGGGCGATTTCACTTGTCACAGCCGTAGTCAGTCTCATGTTCGGTCTTGAGTTCGGTGGAAAAGAATTTGCTTGGTCTTCTTGGCAGAGTATTTCCTTGTTCAGCATTTTCGTACTCTTTTTCATCGTCTTCATCTGGGCGGAAACTCGGGCGAAAGAACCGATCATCTCGTTCTGGATGTTTAAAAATCGTTTGTTCGCTTCTTCCCAAGTACTCGCTTTCCTTTACGGTGCTACCTTCATCTGCTTGACAATCTTCATCCCAATTTTTGTCCAAGCTGTATATGGTGGTTCCGCAACCAATGCAGGGATTGTTCTTATGCCGATGCTTCTTGGTACAGTAGTAGGAAGCGCACTTGGTGGGATTCTCCAAACGAGGACATCTTATCGAAAGATTATGGTCATTTCTGTAATTGCCTATTCAATTGGAATGGTTCTGATGAGTACAATTACTCCAGATACATCCCGTACACTCTTGTCCGTTTATATGATATTCGTAGGATTTGGTGTAGGGTTTTCATTCTCCTTACTACCAGCAGCCTCCGTACACAAAATGGATTTCAGACATCGCGGTTCCGCCAACTCGACGAATTCATTTTTCCGTTCATTCGGTCTAGCACTCGGGATTACGATTTTCGGTGCAATTCAAACTAAGTTGCTCGCAAGTGGCATCACTTCCGGCTTTGCGAAAATGCCGGGTGACGGTGCAGTTGGCGTAGAGTCAATTGGAAATATCCAAAGCGTATTTCTTCCAGAAACGCGTAAAGCCATTCCACCTGACATCCTAGAAATCATCACGGACTCGATGTCCACGTCCATTTCCACTACATTCTTATGGGCACTTATCCCAGTAGCCATTTCAATCATTGCCGTGTTCTACATGGGACCTGAGCGGTTGATTCCTAAAAAGGAATTGGAAAAATAAGTAGTAAAAAGGCATCGACGGGTTAAGCGTCGATGCCTTTTTTTAATTAGTCTGCTCAGTTTTAGAGACAGGAAGTTTTCGTTTTACTTGTTTCAGCGTTGCGACTATCAGGAAACTGACAATCACGAGTAACAACCAAGAACTTACCTTTCCAATATGGACTAGACTCCATGTATCCGTCTGATTTGGGTATTGCCAGGCACCAAAAAACGTAGCAATATTCTCTGCAATCCATATGAAAAATCCTATGAGTGTGAAGGAGAGTGCAATCGGCATGCTATATCGGCTTCCATTCACTTCGTAGGTCATCAACGAACGCCAAAATACAACGCGGACAAGTCCAGATAGCCACCAGCGAATGTCGAGCCAGTAATGGTGTACAAAGAAATTCAAGTAAATTGCAGCTCCAATAGGAACGACGGCTACCTTACAAGTTGAACATTGAGCCTTCTCCATGCCTGGCATAGATAACTCGCTACACTAGCGTACATGAACCCGCTATAAAGAGGCACTCCGAGAATCTTCATATATCCCTCTTCAGGATACGACCTGGACCTCATATAGACAATATAGATTTAAAAAAGCTCTTCAATCTCAAGATTTAAGGAACTTTTCATGTATGTAGCACGCACAGCTATGCTAAATCCTTTCTTTTCAAACTGAGCAGTCGAATTAGCGCGATGGCGAGCAGAAGGAAGAATGTGATGAGCCAGATAACCCCTTTCCAGCCGAAATGTGACCAGAAAAAACCGCCTGCTGTCCCACCAACGCTGGATCCGAAATAATAGAAAAATAAATATAAGGATGATGCTTGGGCTTTGTCATGTTTTGCACGATGGCTCACCCACCCGCTCGCAATCGAATGACTTCCAAAAAACCCGAATGTGAAAACTACAATTCCTACAATTTTTAAAATCAAACTGACATTTAGGGTAATGAGTGCACCAGTCAACATTAGGACTGTACCAATCAGCAGGATATTCCGACGACCATAATCATTCGCCAACTTCCCAAACCATGTTGAGCTAACAGTCCCAACCAAGTAGACAATGAAAATCCATCCAACAATTGTTGTACTTAACGAATATGGCGGGGCTAGCAATTTAAAACCGATATAATTGTACAGCATGACAAAACTGGCCATGAGAAAGAATCCGATCCCATACAAGTTCAGCATAGCTGGGTCCTTCAAGTGGGAGACCAATGACTTCCCTAAATTCTTTAGTTGAAGTTCCCGTGCAACGAAATGTTTGGAACTCGGCAATGCCACCACAAAGTATGCACTGATCATCAAACTCAACGCTCCAATGACAATCATCCCTATTTGCCAGCTATACAGATCTGTCAACGTTCCCATCATGATTCGACCCGCTAAGCCCCCTACGGAGTTCCCGCTAATGTAGAGTCCCATCGCGACACCAAGATCTTTCGGATGCATCTCTTCCCCTAAGTACGCCATCGCAATAGCAGGTAGCCCTGCAAAGGTTATACCTTGTGCAATTCTCAAGACCAATAACACTTCAAATGTAGGTGAAAACGCCAAGACAAGTGTTAAAATAGACGACGCAAAGATTGAAATCGTCATTAACCGTTTTCGTCCCCACGCTTCCGATAACGAACTCACAATCACCAGACTGATTGCTAATGCGAATGTCGTGACGGATAGAGATAAACTCGCAAATGCAGGAGATATATGAAATTCCTCTGAAAACTCCGGCAAAAGCGGTTGTGTTATATACAGGTTCGCAAATGTGATGAATCCTGCTGCGAATAATGCCCAGTTCGTGTGTTTATATTCTTTTGTCCCTCTTTGTATAAATTCCATTTCGTATTTCCTCAACTCCTAAGGTGGAAATCGACTCTGCAGATCATACTTAAAGTATAGACCTAATTATCCTAATCGATAAAAATGTTGCTGAACCGATGCAAGTGAGGTCCAACAAATCACTTTTTATTTACCTCTGCCTATAAGTTTCAGAAATTCCCGCTGGATTCTTTCTAATAATCGTTTATACTAGAAAAGCAACTTCATAGAATATACGTTCTACTATCTTTATGAAGAATCAAACTTACAGCTAAAGAGGGTTTCAGATGAAAGGCAGTTCACACTTAGGAATCGGCATCGCGGTTGGCGCAATAGCCGGATACATCACACAACCAGACCTCATGACTGTCGCAATTTGTGCAGGTATCGGAGGCGCGTCTGGCGTTGCACCAGATTTAGATACAAATGGACTCGCAACCAATCGCATTACATTATCGAAAAAAGTGAGTAAGGTACTCATGGAAGTTGCCGGAATTGGTATTTTACTTATGCTCATTTATCAGGTTATGACTCAAGGCATGAGCCGTGAAATCTACATATACGGTGGGATTGGTCTCGTCCTGCTGATTGTCTCCCGGGTTATTACACAAAGACGGATGCTGACGATTACAGGCGTTCTAGTTATGTTGCTTGGATTTGTATTGGATAGATCCCTTGGCATTTTACTAGCGGGAAGTTATATTATTTTCGCTTCATTTTTGCCACATCGGTCTTATACGCATTCACTTATCGGCGTTGTATTTTATGCGTTCGTTTTAAAGTATCTGTACATGGAATGGCCAATTGATGGATTAGTCTTAGCAGGAATGGCAGGCTACATAAGCCATTTAGTAGCTGACATGAAAGTGTTACCTGTGAATCGCAGAGGTGTGAAGTGGTTTGCTCCTTTATGGAAGCAGGAGTTCTGAAGGACCATGAAAAAACGAGTATCCGTGAATCGGGATACTCGTCTTTTTTAACTTTTTGTTCATCATACCGATGATATAAACTTCTTAATTGTTCGATAGTAAATCCAGTATTGTCCCGCTGCCAGAAGCAAAATCCCTACAATCATCCATGTTTTACCGATCGGCAGCATTAAATAGACACCAGCCATTACCGGTAATGCCCAAGCAAAATACGTGTACACTTTTTTGGTCGCCTGTTTGGTTACATCTTGAAATAGCTCATCATCTTCCAAATACTCCTGTGGCTTATAAGTTGTCATTGAAATCTTGTGTTTCGGCATTCTCTTATTATGTTTCAAGATTTGAGAAATAAACATGGTTAAGTAAAGAGCAATGACTCCTAACAGCGCCAGCATGAAAATACTCGAAAGTCTCCCCAAGCTAATCTCAAGTTCGAAACCACCATCTGGAAAGGTTTTTGCTGATGAGGCATAGCCAAGTAATAGGACGAACCCCATAATAATAAAAATTCCAGCCATCTGCCAAAGCGGATAGGCGATTCGCATATCATTCTTCATGTTCTTCCCCCCCTTCCAACCAAAAAATTTCATTAATATCACAGTCAAGTGCCTTTGCCAGTTTCAGTGACAGTGTAACTGATGGTGAAAACTCACCTTTTTCGATAAACCCAATCGTCTGCCTGGTCACTCCGACTTGTTTTGCCAATTCTATTTGTGTAAAGCTGTGACGTGCCCGCAGCTCCTTTAATCGATTCTTTAACATCACGACACCTCTCCACTCAAATGCACACTATTCTTAACATAATGTATACTATTCTTAACATACATATGTTATACCATGCAAAAAACACTCAAATTGACAGGGCAATTGAGTGTTTTCATGTGAAATGTTAGTTCATTATTTCCGAACCTTTAGAACCCACCAAATGAGCACAATTTGCAATGGCAGACGAATCCATAATCCTGCTGGAGACAAATCGAAATTCTCTGGCGTCAACGCCATATAGATGTTGACTGGGAACACAAGTACTAAAAAGATTGCTATAAGAATTCCAGCCTTCGCGCGCGTCTGTTTTAGGAACAACCCAAGTGCTAGCAGAATCTCCATGACACCTGAAATATAAACGATTGCTGCTCGGAACGGTACCCATTCCGGCATCGCCATGATGAAAAATGAGTACAGTAAGAAGTGACCGATACCAGCCCCTGCAAAGAACAGGCAAAATGCATATAGTGCAATTTTTTTCATAAGGAAAACTCCCAACGTCTATCTACTCTATTTTGCCCATTCTACGCATATGTGAAACCTGATCACGCTCCTATGATAGATTCTCCGCATTATGTTTCCTATGATCCCATAAATAAAAAATAAAATAAAGAATAGCTAAACTAGAAATCCCCTTTAGAATACGAGCGAGTAACGGATACATAATTCCTTGTAGGTCAAAGAGAATTTCCGTCACTAACACACTAGCACAGACAATGATTCCTGCGATTGCCCATTTGTTATTCATTCAAACTCCCCCGCTGAATACAACGTACTATCCATGTTTTCTGGTATTGTGCTCGAAACCGCCATCGTGAAAAAAGGACCGCTGTAACACGTGACATATTCATGTTCTAATTCGAAAACGATTGAAGTTAGAAACTCCTTTTCGTCATCTTTATATCCATACGCAATCGCACGTTGAACGCTTGAGTTTTCTAAACGGATTGAAGACCCAACGGTTACCAGTTGCTCCATCCAATCTACCCGTTCGAAACAGGAAAGCGATTCAGCGTCTTCCGTCACTTCAATCAGTAGCTGATCATCGCCATCTTCTGTTTCTGTCCAAGATAGATCCCAGTATAAGGACATTGCTGGATCTGTCACAGATTGAAAGTGTAGAACGGGACCTCCACAATGATATTCCCAGCCATCGCCACGTTGATAAACAGTCAGTTGTTCCACTAGAATCTTTGTCAGATCCAAACCGATGACGGATTTCATACTATCTATTTTCATAATGTAGTTACCCCCATAAATACGACAATGTCGTAATCCCTAAAGTCAGAAATATGACACCAAGAAACACTTCACCATAATAGGTTTTAGGTCCATCCGATTTTGCCTTACTCATTCTCCAGCCGATGAACATTCCAACTAGTGTTCCGATTGCACCATAGCGCAGAACGGAAATCACATACTCATAAACAGGCAGATATTCTTTCATCTCCACTCCGTCTTCAAATGTAAGAGTTTTATAATTAGCCATCAGTAGTCCAAGTGACAAAGAAATTAGCAATCCATAGATTGCTCCATTACGGATTCGTTTATCCATTCATACACCCCACAAGTATTTTTAGCCCATGTTCAAGGACAAGCGTACGGAAAATTCTGTTAACCCATATATCAACATCATACACTACTTGGAAATCTATTGGATACTACTTTTACGCAAAAAAGCCATTTACATTGGACATGTAAATGGCTTTCCCGCGTCTATACGTTCATCGTTTAATCGTCAGCATCTGTTGGAGCATAATCTTTGTTGAACCATAACTGCTCTTGATCATCAACTTCACCATTGTAGTTGATGAAAATTTCTTCACCTGCAGTAATTGCTTTATGTGCGAAAAAATCAAACGTTTGGTTATCAAAATTAATGTCATACCACGCATTCGGTTCATAAGAATGGTTGAACAACATGCCGTACCCTAAAAGAATTGCAGAATGGTTTACACCGTATTCAAACGCATAATCTCCTAGAATCGTTTTCTCAATATGCTCGTGTTGCTCGTTCGGATAAGATATAACAGGTGCCGCGTGCAACAACTGACCTTTTTCGATATCACATGTGGCAAAAACGCCTCTATTGAACTCGCCATCACTAATTTCTGATGTTTTCACTTCTATCATTTATTCGCCTTCTAACTTTTAGAATTACTTGCTTCACTATACCACGTATAGTACGGGTATTGAGCAACTTCACTTCATTTCATATATTCAGCCTCGTTAAGATTTTACTCTGCGTTCGTATCCGTTGGGACCGCACAACTACCATCAGCACACGTCGTGTCACTGCCGCCATCAGTTGCTAAGTTCTCAAATGGAGACACATTTTGTTCTTCTTCCAACACTTTCTCGAGAGCTTGTCTGAATGCCTCTGGCGGCTGCGCACCTGAAATTGCATATTTGCGATTAAATACGAAGAATGGAACACCTGTAACCCCTAGTTGTTTCGCTTCTTCAATATCTGCCCGAACTTCATCGGCATAAGCTTCAGAATTACTGACAACCGCAAGTGCTTCTTCTCTAGACAAACCTGCTTCTACAGCAAGCTCAACAAGGATTTCTTCATTGCCAACATCTTTCGATTGTGTGAAGTTCGCATAGAGCAATTTCTCTGCTAGAACAGCGTCTTTCCCGTGTACCTTCGCAAACTTCGTCATCCGATGTGCATCGAATGTATTCGTTGGTTTCATTGTTTCGAAATTAAACTCCAATCCAACTTCTTTCGCTTGTTGAACAATAGAGCCCATCATTTGTTTCGCCTTATCTGCGCCACCGAATTTAACGCCCATACTCTCATAGAAGTTTTGACCGCTATATTTCGGAGTGTCTGGATCCAACTGATAACTCTTAAACTCCACTTCTATGAGATCTTTCCCACGGATTTCATCCAACGCTACTTCCAACTTCCGCTTTCCAATGTAGCAAAAAGGACACACATAATCTGACCATATTTCAATTTTCATGAAGAATCTCCCCTTTTCTGTAGTCTATTGCGTTGTGACTACTATACCATTTGAATTTGTGGAAACGAATTAGTTAGCTTGCAGGTTTTTTATAAATGTTAGTCTCTGGATTATTGCGGGTAGAGATATATAGATATAATTTTTCTCGTCGTTTTCATAAACTTCGAGAAGTCTTAAAAACGAGAGTTACAGAGAGGTTGGATATTGTGAAAGTACTAGTTGTTGGAGCGAACGGTCAAATCGGTAAAACGCTTGTTTCGTTAATTCAAAAGAGCGATTCTTTAGAAGCTAAAGCAATGATACGGAAACAAGAACAAGCTTCTTATTTTGAAGATTTAGGTGCTGAAACGGTACTGGTAGATCTCGAAGACGATACGAAGAAAATTGCAGAGGCCGCTGAAGGCATGGATGCGATTGTATTCGCAGCAGGTTCCGGTCCGAAAACAGGTCCAGATAAGACGATTCTGATTGACCTGGATGGCGCGGTTAAAACAATTGAAGCTGCAAAGCAAGCCAATGTGAAACGGTTTGTTCTCATCAGTTCTTACGATACGACGCGTGAAGAAATCCAAAGAGCTTCTTCCGACTTCGCACCGTATGTCGCAGCGAAGCACTATGCAGACGAATGGTTACGCGGTACGGATTTAGATTATACGATTGTTCACCCAGGTGCCCTTACCAATGATAAAGCTACAGGTAAAATAGAAGCTGCTAAAAAGGTTGAAGCGAAAGAAGTGCCACGAGACGATATTGCGCATGTACTGTTAGCATGTCTCGAAAACACGTCAACAATCGGCAAGGAGTTCCAAGTCATTGCGGGAGATACATCTGTGAAAGAAGCAATCGCTTCTCTTAAATAATGTGTACCGCAAATTGAAAAGTAACCTGACCCGCTAAGGATCAGGTTACTTTTTTGTCTTCAAAAGCAATTATGAATGTGAATCCTCCCTTCAGACGCAAAGATCCATTTCAATTGTACTCCTCGTTTTGTAACAGAAACGGATGATTTCCTCATTGGAGTACTCTTTTATATTTGCTAATCCTATTTAATTTTAATGGAATATTCAGTGTAAATAGTATCATCTATTTTTGTTGATTGGTATACTTATGGTAATCAATCGGATTTTTAGGAATTTTTTCTTTCTTAATAAAACTTGCATCTAAACAATATATTGGAATTACTAGTGGAGAAGCATACGATAACTTAAGAATAGGAGGAACACTGATGATCTATTTATTTATCACAATTGGAACATTCGTGGCTGTGTTGTTCGGTTTTAATATGCTCATGGGGTATCGTAAAGGCACTATTACATTGGATTTGGATGGCCGGTACACAAACCAACAAGAACAGGCCAATGCAGTTACGGATGAATTGAAAAAACAAGGTAAAGCTGCGGAGTATAAAGGGAATGGTCAGTTCGTAGTGAATGGACTTTCTTATGTCTTGCAAAAGCGCAATGTTGCGATGGGTGGAGTTCCACTAGAGCGAACTGTACTAATTCCGAAAAAAATAATCGCTAGCTAATTCACTCTCAAAAAAATCCTGGGACTCACTACTTGCGTGAGTCCCAGGATTTTTTCATCGTCTTAGATGAATTTAACTTTGTCTTCAATTGCAATACGCGTCGTTGAATACGCGGGTGCATTTTCTTTACCAATTGTAATGAGGACGATTGGGAAATACCGGTCCGATACGTTAAAGCGTTCTGAGAACTCCGCTTTGTCAAAGCCTCCCATTGGTCCAGTTGCGTAGCCACGCTCTTTTGCAATTAGCATGAATTGCATTGCAGCTAGGCCTGAGTCGAATGTAGCCAAATTCTTGCGCGATTCCTCAGTGGCATTTGGATATGCTTTATGGGCATTACCAACGAGCACTTCTTTACTTGCGTCATCCACAAATCCTGCATCAGACATACTGTCGTAGACTGGATCGATATTTTTGTAGAACTCCTTGTCGCCTAGTACCGCGATGACGGCAGAAGCGGTTTCAATTTGTTCTTGGTTATACGCAATTTTACGCAAGTCTTTCCGTTGTTCTGCATCTAGGAAAACAATGAACTCCCATGGCTGCAGATTACTAGTTGAAGGCGCCAGTGTTGCTTGTTCGAGCATCTCTAAAATTTCTTCTTTCTCAATTAGAACTTCAGGATCGTATTTCCTCACCGAGCGTCTTTCTTTTATTAACGTAGAAATTGTCTCTGACACGTAAATTCCCCCTGTTGGCTAGTAGAATCTTTTGCTTCACAGTAGTAGCATACTTTCAGTAAGTTCAATCGTCAAGTCGTCATGAGTAAGCAGCGATTTTTATGACTCTTCCTTTGGTATCACAATATGCATACTTTCCAAGAGGGCTCTTGCGTCTGAGTTCAAGTGTGTAAGCGTGTCTTCCCTGCTCATCAGTACTGCGTTTTCTTTTACCACCAATTTGAAAGACCGGACGTTGAAATGATTTGCGTAGTCATTGATCGCTTGAATGACTTTTATTTCTGACGGAGTGAGTCGTCTTTCATCTGAATTGACCACGAATTCAAATAGCTCTTTTGCATTTCGTCTAAGATGATGTCTATTTTCTTGGATTATCTCCATATTATCTTCCATATATCTTCTCGCTGTAATGTAATCCAATTCATTTACGCATTGATTAATGATTCTAAACAAATCATGAGAATTCATCAAACTCGCTCCTTTTCCCGTTACATTATCAATCCTAAACTTTCCGCTTCTTTTACAAATTGTAATGTTTTGGAGAATGCTTCAGACGCAGCCTTCTCATTATAGCTCTCGGAGTATGAATCGCTAAACCCGTGTTGCGCACTTAATTGGTAAACGAAATGGTTTTGCTCTTTTAAACGTTGTATAAGTTCGTTAACATGGAATGATTTTTCACGTTCCGGGAAAAATAAAAGTGCTGGGCATGTTGGAGCTATGTCCAAGTATTCTCTTATTCTAGAACCATAGTATCCAACTATACCCGTCAAACATTCATGACGACTGCATAACCATGCTATTGTCGCTCCTATACTAAATCCAACGATAAAAATTCTATCGTATCTTTCCCTACAATCCTGCACGATTGATGCCACTCTTTCTGACGCTGTATGGAATCCTATATTATCCATAAAGTATCTATAGGCATCTGCTTCTTCCGAATAATCAAAAGGTATATCTCGGTTAAGTAAATCAGGACAAATAACGTCATAGCCAAGATTGGTAAACGCTTGGGTAACCATTTCCATATGTTGGTTCACACCATATATCTCATGAATTACAAGGACTACCGTTTTTGACAGTAGATTCTTTTCCATTGTATACATCTTCTTTCTTTAGGATTGTCTCCATAGAAAAACACTTTCGATTGTTGATACATCAAGTGTATCACTTCGAAAGTGTTTTGAGGTTTTAAAAACGTATGATTTCTAAACGTATTACTATCTTATTTCTGTTAGTAAGTCTCTATTACTTAAGCATTTTCCTTAAGTTCTGCTTGTGTGAGCAAACCGCCTGTTTCTAGATATTTATTCATACCTTCAGCTGAAAGATAGGCAAAAGCTCCAATCGTTCCAGTCGGGTTGTAGTTACTATTATGGGGGAAAGCGGAACCTCCCAATACGAATAGGTTTTCCATATCCCACATTTGAGAATACGTATTGACCGCAGAGTTTTTAGGACTGTCGCCCATAATTGCACCGCCAAAGAAGTGATCAGTATAAAATTTATGGTCAAATACTATGTCATCCTTCACCTCATCGACGTTCATCGTATCTGCACCCATTTCTTTCATGATTTCTGCGCAACGTGCAACACCTGCTTTTGCACGTTCACGGTCTTGTTCCGCATAAGTGACTGTCACACGTAAGAGCGGATTTCCCAATGCATCCTTATAAGTTGGATCCAAGTCCATGTACGTTTCTTTGTTCGGCAAGAATCCACTTTGAGCTGTGATGAACAAATTGCGATTTGCATATTTCAACGTTTGTTTTTTAAATTCCTTACCCCAGGCAGGCGTTCCTTCTGGCACTTGGTTATTCGCAATAGGACGTGTTCCTAACTGACCATAGTGGACCTCATATCCATGTAGAAATTTAAGATTAGTATGATCTTCGTTATCTCCGCTAAAATCGTCAATCGTTGCACCTAACGATCCCGTCCCCATGAAGTTGTTGAATTTCTTATCCTCAAAGAAGCCGCGTGCCCCAATGTAAGTCGATAGATTATTGAAGTGCCCTGTGAAGTTTTTACCGATGATGCCTTGTCCTGTTTTCGGATTATAAGGAGTTCCTATTTTAGAGACTAGCAACAGTTTCGTATTTGTAAATACAAATCCTGCAAGAACAACAATATCGGCTGGCTGTTCAAATTCCTCTCCAGTCATCGTATCGGTATAAACCAATCCCCTCGCACGTTTCCCGTCATGAGTTACTTGCGTTACGTTCGAATTATTTCTAAGTTCCAAGTTTCCTGTTTTTCTTGCAGTTGCTAGAACGGTACCAATCGGGTCGGCTTTCGCTCCAAAATCACAACCATACTCTTCACAAAACGCGCAATACACACATCCATTTAACTTTTCCCCATCCGGGTTTTCATAGCCTTGGGAAAGATTTGCTGAAGGCATATGGTATGGATGATAGCCCAAATCAGTAGTCGCTTTCTTAAACAGGCGTATCGTTGGTGTTTCTTTCATAGGAGGATTGGGGTATTTATCCGATCGAGGAGGGCCGAGTGGATTTTCTTCCCCCGAAATTCCAGCTGTTTTTTCAAATTTATCATAGTATGGTTCTAACTCATCATACGTAATGCCCCAGTCCTGCATGGTAGACTCTTTCGGTATTATATCTTTACCATATCGTTCCACCGTTTTACTGTAGATTTCAAAATCGTATGGAAGCCAGCGGAATGTCATTCCATTCCAGTGGACTCCCGCACCGCCCGTATTATTTCCCAATCTGGCTTTTGAATTATTTCGAACTGGAAGTGCCGTCTTGTCCATGGAATTCCTAGAAGTGATTGTCTCCTTATTAAGATCTTGCATCAAATCATATCGTTTTGAATAACGTAGCTCATCTTTTGTTCCGACAAAGTCTTCATGTTTTTTGTCGCGGCCCCGCTCGAGTATAACCACCTTATGTCCTGCTTTCGTTAGTTCAGCTGCAGCAATCCCTCCAGCCCAACCTGATCCTACAATTACTGCATCTACTTTAGGTAATTTTTTCACCATTGTAGTTCCTCCTCCCAATTTTCAGTTTAGTGTCCTTGATAGTCCCTTAAGCTGACAGGTTCCAGTTTCTTAAATTCGTCCTGTTCGATATAGCCGGCATAAGAAGCTTGCGCGCCAGGAAACTCCTTCATTTTCCAGCCTTCCATATTGCGGTTTCCGCCATAAACTGGATCGGAGTAAGCTCCTTCCAATGTAGATTGGATCAGTAAAGCCATAAATTCAGATGCGACGAGTCCGGTCATTTTCACTTTATCGTTTTCAAAGTCCTGCAAAATCTCGATTTGCTGATCTGATTCAGCTTTATCAAATGTAGTCTTAAATCGTTTCTGACTTTCATCATCCATCTTTCTTATTCCTTGAAGGAAGATGTCGCCACGGTCCAAACCGGATTGTTCTCCAGCAGGACCTGCAGGTTTATCGCTCGGATCTAAAACAGCTGTATATGGACCATGTCTATAATCTCTTCCATTGATTCCCCAGCGCCCAGCCAATTGTTTGTCAATATAGTATGGAACATCTAATTTAATAGCCCCCGGTCCGTGCTCGTCCTCAGGATAGATTTGTTCGGTTGCAGCCATCAGTACCATAAAGTCCTGATGTCGAGTAAAGAACTGCAAAGCTTCATGTACATCAATTTCTTCATCCTTACTTTTCTCAGCCTTTTGTTCTTTCTTCGAATCAAAACTATTCGTCAGTAGACTTCCAAATAAGGATCCACCAACCAGTCCACCCGCTACCAAACCTGAATTTTTCAGGAACTTTCGGCGACTCATATCTTGGTTCTTTTGTGCATGTTCAGGCGCGCCATTTTTAGGATCTTTATCTGCCATCGTGAACCCTCCCTGATCTTATTTTTATCCGCATGCCATTACGTAAAACTGAACGGTTAGTATATTACGCGAATATAATACAACAATGGATAGTTATGATATTTTGAAGCATCTACCTACGTAATTACTATTCTTAGATTTGCCAGATTTGATGAGAAAAATACATATACTTTTGTATTCAAACCGATTTCACTAGTAATCGTTGTCCACAAGTGCGAAGTTCTCCATAAACCTGGTAACCCCCTAGCGAATGTTTGGATTACTTTTGGTGTAGCTACCCGCTCTACAATTGCTCTCTTTTTCTACTAAAGGACATGATTGATCTCTTCCTTTATGGAAATGATAAAATTTGATAACGCCTAGTAATCGTGTATTACAATTTGTGACTTGTATCGTGTGTTTGAAATCTGACCCCTTCATCTACTCCATGACTGGCTATTTCAAAACTGTCACCCCTAGGTATACTGGAAGTAATGAAAAGGGGGAGTTTTAATGGGAATTTCATATGGTGGCGTAATTATGGATGTAATTAATGGTGAACAAGCAAAGATTGCAGAAGCAGCGGGAGCAATTGCAGTCATGGCATTGGAGCGTGTTCCTTCAGATATTCGAGCTGCAGGTGGTGTAGCCCGAATGGCGGACCCACGAATTGTTGAAGAAGTTCAGAATGCAGTATCCATTCCTGTGATGGCAAAAGCACGGATTGGTCATATTTCTGAAGCGCGTGTATTGGAATCACTAGGGGTGGACTTCATAGATGAAAGCGAAGTTTTGACTCCTGCAGATGATGAGTTTCATCTACTCAAAAGTAATTTTAAAGTACCTTTTGTGTGTGGAGCACGTAATCTAGGGGAGGCAACGAGACGGTTAGGTGAAGGGGCAAAAATGCTTCGAACAAAAGGCGAACCAGGTACTGGAAATATAGTAGAAGCGGTACGTCATCTCCGTATGATTAATGCACAAGTAAACAAAATAGTAAATATGAGTACAGACGAACTGATGACAGAAGCACGCAATCTCGGAGCTCCGTATGAAATCTTACTTGCTATTAAAAACGCTGGACGGTTGCCGGTACTTAATTACTCAGCTGGCGGTGTAGCAACTCCAGCCGATGCTGCTTTAATGATGGAACTTGGCGCGGATGGAGTATTTGTTGGATCTGGTATTTTTAAATCGGACAATCCTGAAGCGTTTGCTCGAGCGATTGTGCAAGCAACTCAGGACTATCAAAACTACGAGCTAATTGCAAGGCTCTCTAAAGGGATTGGCACACCGATGAAGGGGATAGAAATCTCAACCCTTGCAGAACACGAGCTTATGGCAGCACGTAGTTTGTAACCTATCAAAACCTATGCAAAACAAGCATGTTTGTTCGATTATCCACGCTTGTGACTAGCATAGTTTTTTTCATGATCAACGATAAATGACTTCACGACCCGTGTAATAGCTAGATTCCCTATATTCATGGTAGAGTAAAGATATTAGGACAAGCTTTTATCAGTCCTCATCTTCATGATTTTTTCAGGAAGTTACACACTATTTAACGAGGAGTGAGTGGAATGAATGAAAAACAATTGGACAAGGTGAAAAACGGCAAAGGTTTCATAGCAGCGCTCGACCAAAGTGGCGGTAGTACGCCAAAAGCTCTTGCAGCCTATGGCGTCAACGAAGACGCCTACACGAACGAAGACGAAATGTTTACGCTCGTGCATGACATGCGGACTCGTATCATTACATCTCCTGCATTTGATGCCGATCATATTCTAGGAGCCATTTTGTTTGAACAGACGATGGATCGTGAAATCGAAGGTATGTACACAGCTGATTATTTAGCTGAAAAGAAAGGCATTGCACCATTCCTTAAGATTGACAAAGGACTTGCAGACGAAGAAAATGGTGTTCAGCTCATGAAACCAATCACTGATTTGGACGAAACGTTGAAACGTGCCAATGAGCGTCATATTTTCGGAACAAAAATGCGTTCTGTTATTAAAGAACCAAACGAAGCAGGCGTCAAAGCGGTCGTCGATCAGCAATTCGAAGTCGGTAAACAAATTATCGCTGCAGGTTTGGTTCCGATTATTGAACCTGAAGTCGATATTAATAGTGCTAATAAAAAAGAATGTGAATCGCTGTTGAAAACAGAAATTCTTAATCATTTGGATCAGTTAAAAGACGACGAAAATGTGATGTTGAAAGTAACGATTCCAACAGAGATGAACTTATATAAAGAACTTATTGAACATCCACGTGTAGTTCGGGTTGTTGCACTTTCTGGCGGATACTCGACAGATGTCGCGAATGAGAAATTGAAAGCAAATGATGGGCTGATTGCGAGTTTCTCTCGTGCACTTAGTCAAGAATTAAATGCGAATCAGACAGACGATGAATTCAACTCCGAGCTTAAAAAAGCAGTAGAGTCGATTTACGAAGCTTCAATCTAAAGGAAAACCCTGTGACAACCCGTTATCGGTTGCCACAGGGTTTTTACATTCAATGTATGTAGCGTGTTAGTCACTTGAAAGTCCGAATGAACGACTGTACGATTTTCCGGATTGCACCATGTCACGTACACAATTCAATCTCTCTGATTCGTACTTCTTCAATGCTGTTATTGCAGCGTTACCGTGGACTCCATTCGCGACACACTTCCCTAACTCTACTGCATCTTGTAATGATGTATTAAATCCACTCGCGGTAATTGGCGCAGGCACATGTGCTGCATCACCGATTAGTGCAACTCGCCCTTTAACCAGCACATCTGGAAGATATTCTTTTATTGGCGTACCCGTAATAGAACGTGTCTGAAGAGCATGCAACATCGCGGATTTCCAAGGGTCTTCCCACCTCGACGATACTACCGCCGCGAGTTCTGATAGAGTTTCTCCAGGTATGTCTGGTCCTTTCAATGAATGATTCACAACATTCCCTTCCACACATCCAAGAGAACGCAAAAGGTCATTCCGCGAATTGTCATACCATGTACAGCCAATGCGACGATTGTCGGTCGTATCCAAAGAATTAATGATTGACCCAAACAAAAAGCCATTCAAACTATCCAACATTGTCACTTCAGGATGTTTGTTTCTAGGACGCATGTACTCGGGTAGAACGTCCTCGTTTGTGGAGGCAATCCACACCATGTAGCCCGCAAATTTAGCTTCGGGATTATTTGGTGATACATGACGACGGACCAAACTGTGATGTCCGTCTGCCCCTATTATAATGTCCGCTTGAATGACGTCTCCTCCCATCGTCTCAACCCATGCAGAAGTTTCATTCTGTTGAATCAATTCAACGCGCGTGTTATAGCGGATTTCAATTTTCGAATCCCCGTCTACTTCTTTTCTTAACCGAGATTCAATCGAAGACCATAATTGAATGGAACGTCTTCCGCCTGATGCCAAGTTTCGTAATAACTGTTCTGTTCCAGTTGCATGAAATCCTGCCGCATCCACTTGTAACCCAGATCCTGAGCGATGGTCTGAACCTACTTTCTCTAGCACCTTCACGTGAATTCCTTCACGTGCCAATGCGATTGCTGTCATGAGTCCTGATAGTGAAGCTCCGATAACGATGGCTGATCCGTTCTGCGTTTCGTTCGTTTGTTTCACGACAATCCCTCCCGTTTAAGACGTGTATATAATCGTTATTCTTCTATTTTATCAAACAAAAACGAATGACAAGAATTCATCTAGATTTATTAGTAAACAAAAGACCCGCATTTGTTGCATGTTAGCAACATTACGAGTCTTTTAGAGTTGACCAAGATTTTTTTATTTCACAATTGTAACAGGGCACCGCATACGCTTTATAACCTTCTCACTGACACTACCGAACACTAGACCTTTAAACGCATTCAATCCACGGCTTCCAATAACTATATGGTCGACCTCGTTTGCATTAACATACTTGATAATAGTCGGACCTGTTTGCCCTTTAAGCAAGGTTATAGTTGGCTCTACACCTGCATCCCTAGCTAAGTTAAGGATAGGTAAAATGTTCTTTTTCTGGTAAGCTGCTAAGCTTTTCGGACTTTGCGTTAGTAACCGTTCGTCTTCCACCTTATTGAAATCAGTTACGAAAATGATTTCTAACTGCGTCTCTGGCAAATACTCGACGAGCATCAATGCATGTTGCGTTGCACGTATTGCACTCTCTGAACCATCCACTGCTACCGCAATATTCATGGTCGCCCTCCTTACCCTTGCTTGTAATACCACCGATTCTATCAGACCTCTCCCAGATTTCAAGCATTGCGCCAAATTTTTACCCGTAACACGATGCGGAAACACGTTTCTTCAGGACTTATGAACGCATCTCTTCAGCGCACACTGCCAATGTCTTTCTGATTTCAGCCCTCACATCGTCTTTCTGATACTTTAAAACCGACATCGTCGCTTCCGGAACTAGGAATGCATTCCGATTTTGCATGTCAATCTGTTTTTCCATATGGATGGCATGCTCTTTTCCTTCTGCTGCAACTGTTTGATCCATCTTCTTGGCTGACGGCCTCAACATATCCAGTGAAGCCTTCTCTATGATTGTGTCCGTTTGTCCAAGACTTTCTGAAATCATCTGGTAGAACTCATCGTACTTCATGTTGATGCCAGATATCGCATACGTCCCTCGATGCTCTCCATGTTCCAGGGCACCGACCGCCGCTTCCGCCACTTGTTGCGTGGTCACCATTGCAGTTCCGCCAGCTGGAACTTTCACAACATCCTGACCTTGTACACGCGGGAAAAAGCTTATCCATAAAGGCGTGCGATGTGGCATCGTCCCGAATATGTACGGCAATCGTAGCGACATGACTTCCATCGCTCCTTCACCTTCCATGAATGCAACTTCTTCCTGCAATATTCTTGTTTTCACATACGGTTGTTCCTGCAACTTCAAATCTGGCCACATCTTTGCAGTCTCCGTATGGTATGATCCGAAAATCACAAACTTCTTCACACCTGCCAA
Source organism: Sporosarcina sp. A2 (assembly GCF_050858885.1). GTDB lineage: Bacteria > Bacillota > Bacilli > Bacillales_A > Planococcaceae > Sporosarcina. The sequence continues at coordinate 2,583,500 of NZ_CP193898.1, forward strand.
ACGCGCTAATCTTGCTAGTCGTTGGGTCGGCAACACATTCTTTTCATAATAAAATTTCATCGCAGGAGCTTCAGGAAGTGTCCGCTCGTCCAATCCTGCTGCATAGATAAATGCGTACGTCCCGGTTAATAAATCAAGTACTTGTTCATCCTTCATTTCATTAATATCTCCAACAAGGCGTTCCTCTACTTCTTGTGGTAACACATCCTCCATCACTTCTTTATTGCGTGCAATCGTGGAAACTTCATAATTCTTTCGGAGTAACTCTTCTATTGTCGCCATTCCTAACAAACCAGTTCCACCTAAAACAAAGACTTTTTTCATCTGGCATTTCTCCTTTTTAGTTCGTATCCAAGTCTTCTACCCCTGTTTCCATCTGATTAATCCGTTACCAAAGTAGTGCGAAAATAATAAATAAAAAAGGTACAGCCTCTAATCTGTAAAGGTCATATCCTATCAATGTTTCATCATCTGATTTTAAATCGTATGAGTACTCCTAACGAATCTGAGACCCTTTTTTCAACCATACAACTTCCATAGAAAAAAGGCATAATCCTGTTAGGAGCATGCCTCATTTCGCGAGTTAGTATTTTACTGTCAATTGACGAATACCATTCTCAAGTCTTTGATCAACTTCCTTAGCATCTTCAATGTGTTCAATAATTAGACCATGTGCTTGTGAAAAGAGGCTCTTCGCGTCTATTAATTCGCTTTTCACTTCTGCAGATAATTCTTTTTGCTCTTCTATCATCGTTTGGATGGAACCAATATCTCCTTGACTCTTTTCAATTGTATTCAAAATGCTCTCGATTTTATTAGCTGTAGCTAGGCTAACCTGCACGCCTTTATCTACAAGTTCAGCACTAGTTCGCGTTGAATCCAATGCTTGCTTTATTTCGTCACGTAATGACGAGGTCAATGCTTGTATGCTCGCTGTACTTTTCGCTGTACTTTCCGCTAATTTACGAACTTCTTGCGCAACTACAGCGAATCCTTTTCCAGATTCTCCAGCCCGTGCTGCTTCAATTGATGCGTTTAATGCAAGTAGATTGGTTTGGGTCGCAATACCATCAATCACACCTACAATTGACTGTATTTCATCTGAGCGTGCACTCAAATTAGCCATATTCTGCTCCGATGCCTGAATTTGCACACCGAGATTTTTAATGACTTCTGCAGTTGCATTTACTTCATGCGTCCCCTCAGTTGCTTCAGTAACCATCATGTGTGATTGGTTTTCCAAAGAACGACCTTTGTCATACAATTCTTCTGACTTTTGAGTAGTTCGTTCACTAAGTTGATCAATGTTATCGAAACGGTCTTCAATTTTACCCACCGCATCACCTAGCACACTATGTTGACCATTCACTTTCTCGTGTTGAACTACAGCAGCTGCTAACTCATCTCTCAACTCCAGTAGACGACTTTGGTCTTGCTCGTCTTTTATGGCATGACTTTGTTTTAAAGCAGTTAGTTCCTCTTGGATGTTATCAGTCGTTACCGGTTTACTTTTACTTTTAAACATTAGAATTCCCCCACGTTTTCTTTATGTTCATAATTATAGCACAAAGCGACCTATTCGCTGCGGATACATGAGGGTCTGAAGTCTTATTTTCACGCTTGGTATGAGCTGGAAAATCCTGATTCCTGTGACACATGGACAACTCCGCCACCCATTCGAATCGACTCTGTCGCTGCACACCCAACGGCAACACTCATTCTTCCTGCAAATGGGGTTGTGAGCGGTTGTTTGTTACGAAGTACAAGTTCTATAAAATCTTGAGCAATCTTCGGATCAGCACCACCATGACTACCTACCTCAGGCTTCATATCATAGGTAACATTACTAAACTCATTCCAAGTGTTGGTTTTACGTGTCTTCAAATACACTTTACCGTTGACTTCGTCGTTTTCAATCCGACCGTTTGTACCGATAAACGTATAGTTCCGTTCATAATCTGGTGTGAAGTGACATTGTAAGTAGGAGGCTTTGACGCCGCCTTCTAGTTCCATAATAAGCATATTATTATCCTCAACATCTACTTCTTCGCGGAACGCGCACTCTGTAAAAGTATTCGGAACATACTCCGGACACGTATTTTTCAACGAACACTCCGGACACGTCAAATCATTTGGCATATCACCGCCGAAATAGTCAAGACCGCCGAATGCAGACACTTTCGTTGTATACCTCCCTGAAATCCAGTGGATAACGTCTAAATCATGAGAACCTTTCTGTAGGAGGAGTGAAGTAGTTTTATCACTTCTTGCGTGCCAATCATGGTAGTAGTAATAGCCACCCAATCCGACAAAATGGCGAACCCACACCGTTTTCAACTCTCCAATTGCTCCTGAGTCAATTAATCCCTTCATCGTCTGGTACATGCTCATATATCTCATATTGAAGCCAACCATCAAATGCTTACCTGATTTCCCCCATGACTCGATGATCCGGTCGCATCCTTCCACTGTAATTGCCAGCGGCTTTTCAGAATACACATGCTTCCCTGCTTCTAAGCACGCAATCACATGTTCTTCGTGTAGATAATCTGGAGATAGTACAGCGATTGCATCGATATCATCTCGTACCAATAACTCTTTATAATCTTTCGTTAGAAAAATTTTTGTGCCTACCTCTTCTTGAAATTTCTGTTGACGCTCTTCCGATAAATCCGCCAATGCAACAATCTCAGATTCACCTTCAGGCTTATGCCAATATAGCGCTAGATTCCTTCTCAATCCCGCTCCAATGACTCCAATTCTTACTTTTTTCATATGTACACCTCTTTTATGTATAGATAACTTTATCACTTGTACATTTCATTTAGACCTTTATATAACAGCAATTATTAAACCTTAAAGTAACTATAACATACAGCAATCGATGAAATTTCCTAGTTGGGAGTATTACTATCCTTGTAATTATAGAATCTGATTGCTTATAGATATTTTGTAATTCATCCCCAATTTGAATAAACCATCACGCTTAAGGAAATATTAACCTTATTACTACCTTAATCTGAAAGTGGGGATTCCAATCGAAGCACTAAAATCCAAATTGGCTGGTATTGAGGATGCCGTATTCAAACAGATTGAGACTTTTGAAGACCAAGTGACACTTATCTATTTCAGTTCTCTTGTCGACAAACTCACACTGCACCAGATGGTTATTCGTCCCCTTTCGGAAGGAACTTTGAAATTCTCGTCTGATGTAATTGAACAACATAACATTTCCGAAATAATTTCTGCAATCACGGAAGGAAGCACGATTGCCTATTTTCCCAAACAAAATGTCTACTTAAAAGTAAATACTTTCAGCGCACCCAATGCTTCGATTACAGTTACCGATACAGAATCTACCGTAATTGGTCCCACTAACGCATTTACCGAATCACTAGAAACCAATCTATCCCTTATTAAACGAAGAATTCAAAATCCGGACTTAAAGAGCAACAACTTTGTTATCGGGACAGAAACCCATACGCACGTTACGGTTCTATATATGGACAACATTGTTAATAAAGAAAACCTAGACATAGTGATTGATAAAATCCAGAATGTAAATCACCCTGGATTTAATGATAGTTCTATTTTACAAAAGTTAATGGACGATCATCCTTTTTCACCATTTCCCCAATACCATGAAACAGATCGTCCAGATAACGCCGTGTCCGCCCTATTGGATGGGCGCATAGTCATTCTGATGAATAACAGTAATGGGGTAATCGTTTGTCCTATTTCATTTTTCGAATTGTTCATATCTCCCGAGGATTACTACAACCGCTGGATGACAGCATCGCTTCTACGCACAATACGTTTCTTTGGTTTTTTCTTAACTATTATCGTGACTCCTACTTACATTTCAGTTTTAACCTATCACCCTGAAATGTTACCGTTTGATGTTTTACTAAACCTTCAAGAATCAAGGGAGAAGGTACCTTTTTCACCTTTCATGGAAGTCCTGTTCATGGAACTGGTTATAGAGATATTGAGAGAAGCCGGAGCTCGAATGCCCACGAAGATTGGTCAAACGATCGGTATTGTTGGAGGTATTGTAATCGGAACGGCTGCGGTTGAAGCGCACCTTGTAAGTAATACATTGATTGTCCTCGTGGCAATATCAGCACTATTATCCTTTTTACCACCAAACTTCATCATGAGTAACACAAGCCGTTTTATGAGGTACATCTTTATTTTGGCAGCGGGCATGTTTGGACTATATGGTCAAATGATTGCATTTGCATGGTTGTTCCACCATTTATTAACGCTAACTTCATTGAACGCCGCCTACATGACGCCCATTATCCCTAGAAAATCATCGGATCTACTAGATTCATTTGTTCGTATGCCAGCAAAATTCCTTAAACACACTCCCGGTATTGCTAAAGCACAAAGTAAGAAAAAACCTCCGGTTGAAAAGGAGGAATAAGCAGTGGATATGAATAAAGCAAAAGTCTTAAACCGTTATCATGTAATATTCCTTATTCAGAATGTAATTGTTGGGACATCAGTGCTATCTTTGCCAAACAGATTGAGTGCCATGGGCTACAGTCAATGGTGGATGCCTTTGTTATTTGGGGTTGTCGCGAACTTACTCCTTATCCCTATCATTTGGTTAGGCTTGCAGTATAAAGACGATACACTATTCGACATTCACGAAAAGCTCTTTGGTAAATGGATTGGAAAAGTTATTAATACAATGCTTCTTTTATATTTTATCGTTATAATTTCGGCTGTCTGTTCGAGTTATATTGAATTAGTTCAAGTTGTGGCCCTTACAAACCGCAAGATTACTGCTCCGTTACTAATCTTTATATGTATGGTTGTCTATATTGCGAGTGGTGGTATTAAATCCATTGCAAGGTTTTGCATGATCAGTTTTTTTTTAACATTATGGTTTATTTACTTTTTGAAATGGGGGGTAATGGATGGGAACATCAGTCATACGCTACCTCTCTTAAACTTCACGAAGGAAGAGTTTTTCACAGCATCCAAAAAAGGATTAATGGCGATTGGCGGTTTCGAACTAATCTCATTTTATTTCCCATACATCATCAACCAGAAAAAAGCTTTGAAACACGCTTCGATTGGCTTATGGATTAGCATAGGATTCACATTCTGTTTTTCACTCGTAAGTGTCATGTTTTTCTCACAATGGCAGCTTAAAAATGTATTGTATCCAGTTCTTAACTTGTTCAAAGAAGTTGAGTTATCCTTTTTGGAGCGTATTGATGTACTGGGCATCACAATGTGGGTATTCCTGATTCTATCTACTGTTGCCGCGTATTTATGGGTCGCGAAACAGGGATTGGATTCAATTCGTTCAACTTCTAAAAAGATTCATCTTTATATAATAGCTGTAGTAGTTTTCATAGTCGTTAAATTCCCCTACATGGAAGAGTTTCAAAAACTAATCTTTGAACGTGTATTTTACTTGATGTATGCGATGTTTTTGTGGCCCATTTTACTTTGTATACTCCACATCCTTAGGCCAAAGAAGAGCGAGGGTCTCAAATGAGGAAAGTTATAAACCTATTTCTTCTCGTAAGTGTACTTTTCATAACTGGATGCAGTGATCGTGAACAAACACAACCGTCATTAGAAGATTTGGCTCTAGCAAGCAGCATCGGTTTTGACCTAGGCGACCATGAAGAAATGAAGATGACTGTAGGAATTCCACTGCCTCCCAACGATTCCCCTGTCCCAACACAAGTATTTTCTATTCATACAAATATGATTCAAGAAGGTCTTGTCAAATTATCTTCAAAGTCGGACAAAATGATTGTTTTAAATCAGCTGCGGACGCTATTATTTAGCGAGGAATTTGCAAGAAGCGGAAAGGTGACCGAAGTTGTGGAACATCTATATCGAGATTCAACACTCGGAAATAATGTCCGCCTTGTTATTGTAAAAGATAATGTAGAAGATGTTTTGAACGGGAATTACTCAGAAAATGAACACATGGACGCCTATTTAAATGATTTGTTTCAACCAAATTTGCATAACTCATTCAGTCCTTTTACATCGATACACAATTATATGAATTCGCAAACAAGTCCCGTATACCACACGATGGTTCCCTATTTAGAAAAAAAAGAGGATTCGCTGAAAGTAACCAAAATTGCTTTGTTCGATAACGAAAGAATGATTGATACAATTTCCACTGAAAAGTCATTATTAATCCAAGCTTTAAGTGGATTGAATAAGCTATCCCCGCTATCAGTAACTTTTGATGACAATGAAATAGATAAAGAAGCTTTTTTAGAGCAAATCGATAGTAAGGTGAAGATATCCAGCAATAAAAACATTGAAACCCCAAAGGTATCTATTAAGCTTAAAATAAAAGCAGTACTAATTGAATATAAAGGGGATCGCGACTTAAATAATAGTAAACAATACAAAAAGTTGGAAAAGGAAATTAACGCACATCTAAAAAAAGAGATTGAAGATACCCTTCATTACCTTCAGGAAATGGAACTAGATCCAGTTGGCATTAGTGAACATTTTAGAATGTATTACAAAGGGAAATGGACAGAGGAACTCACAAAGAAAATGACTTCTAACTTAGACTATAATGTGGATGTCGATTTTAAAATTAGAAATACGGGAACATTACGTTAAGATCGATAATTTTTTTCAGGCAACTATCAATCATATTTTAACGAGTCATAATTAATACTTGTGTAGTTGCTGTGTTAGAACTCAGAAGGTCCGCAATCTTGGCTGCCAGCAATATTTCGAGTCAAAAGACACATGTCCGTATGATTGCGATGCTACAAACCAAACCATGATCCTAATTCTTCCACAAGTATTTTTTCCAGTGTATCAAACGAGCTAGATTGTTTGATGCACTGGCTTTTTTATGTTGAGGAAAGATTTTGCAGATCATTGCTCATCCCTTGTTGCTCATAGAAAGTAACATTTCGGGAAAGCTAACTATTATTCCGGAGAATACTTTGAAATACCCGATTTTTCGTTGAATATTAAGGAGCACTGATTCATTAAATCCCTCCTTCTTCGTCACTGACAAATCTTATCATTACGAGCCTGTTCCGTAATGATTATTATAGAAATATGATTAATGAGGTGTGAATTCATGCATTCGGCAAAAGACTATAACCTATTACTTCTATGCGGAAATTTGGGTGATGGCCATAAGCAAGCTGCCTACGCAATTGCCGGATCCGCACGGGAAAACCGATCCGATATCATAACGACCGTGATTGACTTTGCAGAATGGACACACCCACACATACATGTCGTCGGCAGTTATTTTTACACGAAATGGATTGAGAAACTGCCTTCACTATACGGTTACTTATTCCAAAAGACGAGAATAGACAATTCACTTTCCTCTGCACTTTTAAAGAAACTCCAGATATACACATTAAACCGACTAAGCATATTGTTGAACGATGTCCGTCCTTCTGTAGTCGTGAGCACTTTCCCATCCGCAGCAGCCGCTATGTCTATGTTAAAAGCAAATGGGTTAATAACGATACCAACGATTACGGTCATCACAGACCATACTGACCATAGTTATTGGATACACCCGCAGACTGACCTTTATTTAGTTGGTTCTGAGTATGTCCGCTACGGTCTGTTACGTCAAGGTGTGCCCAACCACAAAATTACTGTAACGGGAATTCCAATCCATTCACAATTCAGTCTAACCTATGACCGTCAACAACTGCGTGAGAAACATTATGTGAAGCAAACAATTACGACTGTGTTAATAATGGGCGGTGGTTTAGGTATGATTAGTAGGTCATTCCTTCATATGCTTCAAAGTGACACTCGCTTGAATCCGATTCAATTCATTGTGATTTGTGGGCGCAATAAAAAGTTACAGCAGAAACTTACGGAGCAACTGAAAAACCAAAAACATCGATTTATTGTGAAAGGTTATATTGATTATATCCACGAACTGATGGCACTTTCCGATATGATCATTACAAAACCAGGCGGGCTAACGACATCAGAAGCTGTCGCTCTTGAATTGCCAATGATTTTGTACAAACCGCTTCCAGGTCAAGAACAAGATAATGCTGCTTTCTTATTGCACGCGGAAGTAGCACTTCAAGCGAAAGATGATAAAAGCCTTTTAGAACAACTGGTGAATACCTTACATGATCCAAAAATGTTGTCCACACTTAGAATGAATGCAAAAAAAGTGCGGACAAAAAAAGCCGCTTATCACGCTTTGACTAGGATAATGGATACACATAGCAAGTTTTATTCAAATTCTACCAATCGTTCTTGATAAACAACTAGTTATAACAGAAAGGGAGATGAATTGTGCGAAAGAGCTTGCAATGGGCTGGACTTAGTTTACTCGCCATGTACATGCTTCTCCCCTGGATTCTGACAAGAATATTAAATATCGGGGTTTTTAGAAGAGGCCGCAAGGATGGACGAATTGCATTTACTTTCGATGACGGTCCGGATCCTTTGTATACGCCAAAGTTATTAACTCTCCTTAAAAAGCACGAAGTGAAAGCAACTTTTTTTGTCCTAGGGCATAAAGCAAATCAGCATCCTGACATCATACGTAGAATTCACGAAGAAGGTCATCAAATTGGGATTCACAATTATACACACCGCCCAAATTGGTTAATGATGCCCTGGACTACTACTAACTTTCATCTCAAAAAGACGTCTGCAATTATCGAATCAATAACAGGTACAAAACCATATTATTACCGCCCCCCTTGGGGAATCATTAATATTTACGATCTTTTCTTTAGAAAAAGGTATGAAATCGTGCTTTGGTCTATGATGCCTGGTGATTGGAAAAGAGATGTCAGTAGAAGTCGCTTAAAAGGCTTGTTGCTACGTAATATCAAGAATGGATCTGTCATCGTGCTTCATGATAGCGGGGATACAATTGGATCTGATTGGGATGCTCCGAAGTATATGATGATTGCTCTGGACGAAGTATTAATAGACATAAAACAAAGAGGACTACATTGTGTACGCATAGATGAAATGGTGGGAAATGCAGATGTTGAGGATCGTATAAGGTAATAGTAGTTCCCTCTTGGATCTATACTATTCGAGTAGTAAATCATCATACACCAAAACTTAATATTCCTAACAACGCAAAAAAGCACTTCAAAATGACAGTGCTTTAGCTACTTTTTATTTCCTTCTGCGTCCAATCAGCAATGTTATTTGCGCAATCGTAAACGGCAGTGATGACTTCTTTCGATATGCTACATATTTGGCTTCCCAAGAATTTGCATACTTCTGTTTAAAGTTTTTCAATCCTTGGAAATGATAAAAGTATTGTCCATGTAAAAAGATTTGTGCCGCTATCTTTTCACTTAAAAAGGAATATCTCGATCTTCCTACGTTTGACAAAGGGGACATCCCAATATTGAAAATTAGATAGCCCTCCTCCCTTGCCCATTCAAATAGCGATAGAAAAATAAAGTCCATCGTTCCAGATGGCGCATCTGGTTTAAAGCGCATTAGATCTACCGAAATTCGTTCACCCTGGTCATACATCGGCATTAAACTAGCAAAACCGATGATTCCATCCTCGTTCCTTAAAACCGCGACCTTCGAAGTGTTCAAATAGTCCCCGTCAAAAAAGCCTAAAGAGAAACCCTTTTCTCTTCTTCCTTGTAACCATCTTGTAGAGACGTCTTCTAATTCCTTCAACAAATCAGATGAATGTGGTGGACTGAGAATTTCAATCTCATGATTTTCTCTCTCAAATTTATTTTTAACTGCCCGATACCCCTTCATTTTCTTTCCAGTTAACGTGAAAGTCTCTAAATTTACAAACGCCTCCTCACCCAACTTGAAAAATCCATAACCTTGATCATGAAGAGTTGCTAACACTTTTGTACTGACTTCATAGAAAACTGGTGTATACCCATATAAATCCGTTGTTATTAAAAAATTTTCAATGGCTGCGGGATAATCTTTTTCTACCCCAACTAAATCACCAAGAACAACTATCTTATCTGCGTAGACTTGGTAAGAAAACAATACCGTTTCTTCTTTATTCCAATATACATACTTATCATGCAGGAAGATCAAATGGGAAAACTCGGTTCCACCATAAGTAGCAAGGTGACTCTTTATCCTTTCTACCTGATCAACTGAAGAAACCATTTCCAATTGCTTCGGCTTACGAATTAGCGAGCCTATAAATAGAATGACACCCGCTATTACTAGGCCAATAACGGCACTATAAAATAAGTCACGGGAATCCGTAATGATATAGTCTCTTAATTCAATTGGAATATGAATTTTCGAAGTTGGTAAGTTCAAATAGCCTATGAAAACATACATCGAAGTGATGAATGCCACCACAGCTACGTCTATTAAAATAATTCCCCATGTCAACACATAACTTTCACGGTAAAACTGACTCTTGGAAGCAATTAGTAATCCCATTACAATAAGTAAAAAGAAAGCTTCTTCATAATCAAGACCCTTGAAAATTGAAAACAATGCTGCACTGCTTAAGACAATAATTGTAATATGATATGTCCTTTTCACCTTATATTGAATTCCCCTACATAACCCTAATAGGATAAAACCAGCTGCTACTGTCAAATGGTGCGATACATTCATGATTGGAAGGGAAAGGAATTCCTGCATAATCTTTAATCGATTTAAAATACCTGGCACCGAAGCGGATAGTAAAAGCACAATTCCTGAAAGAAATACCAATACGGTTAACAACGTATGGCTAAGCTTTTGCACAATAGCTTTCGGCAAGTCATCCCATGAATGATTCCACCGATTCCAGTATTCCATCACAAACAGCGAAGTCGAGACTAAGAATGGAAGAATGAAGTAGCCTATCCGGTATAATATTAGTAAGAACAGTACCTTTTCATCTGCGATTCCAATACTTTGGGTTCCCCATAAAAATACAAGGTCGAATGAGCCAATACCTCCTGGAATCATACTTATTATTCCAGCACTGGAGGCAACTAAGAAAATAGGAATTAACGCAGATAATTCGATTGGAATATTCAACACGACTGTTAATAATAAAATAACTAAAAAGACGGAAATCCATTCAATTACTGATGTAGCGATTAGCTGTACAGCTTGTTTCGCATGAATTGAATCCGAATTTGCTTTTCGATAACGCATGATAAAAACGCCAATAAAGATTGGAGAATATAAGCCTAATAGAAACACTGCTATAAGAAGCCATTTCGTTTCTTGCAATAACGGGAAGTCCCAGTAGAACAATGGCACAATCCATACCAATAAGGAAATTCCAGTCAAATAAAAGAGTGTTACGGAAGCGATACTTTTCAATACCCCGTCCTTTTCCTCTCTATACTTTGTATAGAAATAGCTGCGCAGCATTACTCCAACAAGACCACCGAAACCGATAAGATTTGAGAACGTGTTGGTGATGAACGAATGCTGCAATAAACTTCTCGTTTTCACTTTAACATTAAGAACTTTCGCCAATACCACATCGTAAAAGAGCATTGGAATGATTGCACAAAAAGAAATAAGTATGATCAGTACAATTTCCCATAGTTGTATTTGACCCAGCTCATATCGAAAAGAACTGATGTCAATTCCACGTACCGTATTTTGTATTTCAAAAACCGCCAATGCCAGAAGTAATACCGGAAAAGAAATCTTTAATACCGTAAGAAATTGATCTTTACTAACTTTAAAAATCGTCTTCACCTGCTCTCTTCAACCTTTTCGTATAAAACCGTAACATGCAATATAAGGTAAGTTCCACCCGACTTAACGAATATTAGAATAAAAGATTCCTTATTATACCGCAGTATAGATCCATTTCACGAAAATTATTTAACTGTCCCACTCAGGTTCCTCACAATGGAACATTTTCCCCACACCTACACTCTTAAAGTAATTCCTGGGAGTAGTTGAATTTTGTAATCCTTAAGCTAAGGTGTAAAGATCACACATTTCTTAGTTGTCTATTGCCTGGCAATACTTACTTCAATTGAACTTCCAAACATAACTACTGCATAGGCTGGTAATTCCTCTTCCATATAGGTGTCTCCATGTGCAATGCTTGACAATATCACACGCGATTAAACTGAACGCTCTATGAAAACCAGCGCAGCACTAAACAGCAGCATACATATAGATATACCTGCAATCAAAAAAACCTTTCATTTTCTCCTCAGTTGATTAATTTTTCACTATTCTTTCACATCTTATCATCAGGTCCTGCTATTTTCCAGGCAAAGAAAGTTTGAATTAGTTGCAATAAGGTATGGTTAGGTATGACTTGTGGGCTGTAAGGCAATCCTTACTAATACAATAAGATTCATCAAACAGCAAAATTGAGGTTCAGATGAATAACCTCTATTATATAAAGAATGTCAGGTCCGGATTTCATTTTAAAATTTGTGTTAGGATTTGCTAATCTAAAATGAGGTGATGAAAAGCTAATGGTCAATTCACAAACTCTGGGTGATTCCCAGTCGTTCGATTTAAAAAAGCATATCCCGCTACTTGCTGTGTTATTGTCTGGTGCGTTCATTACAATATTGAATCAGACGCTTTTAGCAACTGCACTCCCCCCAATTATGAAAGACCTCAACATCAATGAAAGTACGGTTCAGTGGCTGCAGTCGATTTTCATGCTCGTCAACGGGATCATGATTCCGATTACAGCTTTCTTAATAGGAAAATTCACTACTCGAAGTTTGTTCCTGACAGCCATGGGGACATTTGCCTTAGGTACGCTTATCGGTGCCTTCTCTCCTAACTTTTCCTTCTTGTTAGTGGCACGCGTGTTACAAGGCGCTGGCGCAGGTATTATGATGCCGCTTTTGCAGACGATCATGTTCCTCATCTTCCCAGTTTCACAACGCGGGAAAGCGATGGGAATGTTTGGTCTCGTCATTGCATTCGCACCAGCCATCGGACCGAGTTTGTCGGGTTACCTCGTTGATAATTTCCCATGGCGCAGCGTATTTTACGTAGTCCTACCAATCGCTCTTGTGATCATCATTGCGGCGTACTTCTTGCTGCAAAACGTCACCAAGCAAACAAATCCAACAGTGGATTACCTGTCAATTGTTCTATCTACATTAGGATTTGGCGGTCTTCTCTATGGCTTCAGTGTTGCAGGTAACTTAGGCTGGCTAAGCCCTAACACACTTATCTCACTCGTAGTCGGTGCAGTTGCCCTCTTCTTGTTCATCAACAGACAGTTGAAACTTGAAGAACCAATCCTTGAATTCCGTGTATTCAAATACAGCATCTTCTCCCTTGCAACAGGACTCGGAATGATTGTATTCGCTTCGATGATTGCAACAACTGTCATTCTTCCAATCTTCATGCAGAACCTACTTGGATTCAATGCGTTGCATTCAGGGCTCATGCTATTACCAGGCGCAATTGTCATGGGAATCATGAATCCATTGACAGGGACGCTGTTCGATAAATACGGGGCAAAGTGGCTGTTACGTGCTGGCTTTGCCATCTTGACGGTGACTACGTTCTTTTTTGCGAATCTCTCGCAAGACACGACGTTTACGTATTTGGCAGTCTTAAACGCAATCCGTATGTTCGGTATCGCGATGGTTATGATGCCGTCCACAACACTCGGGTTGAATCAGTTACCAAATAACCTGATTTCTCATGGTACAGCTATGAACAATACCTTCCGCCAAATCTCAGGTGCAGTCGGAACTGCTGTACTCGTTACGATTACCATCACCGCTGCTAGCGGAAGCTCAATTGCAGGGGCTATCCATGGCGTCAACATCGCCTTCTTAGTAGCCGGATGTATCGCAGCGTTTGGTCTGCTATTATCCTTTGCTGTCCGTGATCCTAAATCTAAAGAACAATCGATGAAAACTTAACGATTTGCAAAAAATCTCCTACACCTGTTGAGTGTAGGAGATTTTTTATTTTCATAGAAAAAGCGCCATAGACAAGCTGTCGAAGTATCTCTCGCCATCATACGAGTCCTTTCGGAAAACACCTTCGCGCTCAAATCCGAGTTTTTCATAAAGTGCAATTGCCCATTCATTATCAGCACGTGTGACGAGCGTAATTTTTTCGATTCGACCATTCTCTTTGGACCAGTCAATTAATGCATTCATCAGCACACGACCAAGTCCTTTTCCTGCATGCGACTGACAAATAACAATCCCGAGGGTTCCTACATGATGGAACCTCTTTTTCGAACTAGAGTCAATCGTACCGATTCCCACAATCTCCTCATTGTTCATCATAAGGAGCATGCAATTTCCAACTGACTCTTCCATACCACTTATAGATTGAGCTACTTCATCAGCAGACTGTGGATATTCGTCACAACCAAAAGACAGATAATCTGTCTCCCCACCGACCCTATTGTAAAACTCAACAATGTGCGCTGCGTCTTCCGGATGGGCATTCCGTATTGCAAAATCTCCGTCTGATTGTGCTTGAACTGACATGAACACTTCCTTCTTTCTACTCGTTAAAATTATCCTTGAAATACTTTTACTTCAACAATTGCAAATTCAATATTTGGGTGAGCATTGAGCTGAGGTAAAATCTTGCGTTGTAATCCGGTCTTTACACTCGTTCCATGTTGGTAATCGACGAGATAGCGTAAAGTTAATACAACTCCGGCATCGTTCGTATCTATCGAGGATACGGGTCGTAAAGCCGCTTGCTCACTTAGCTCATGGCCTTTATTCTCTTTCAGTTCTTGTAAAACCGTTTCTTCAAAATAGGTGTCTCCTGCTTCTGTCATAATCTTCTCCGCTGTCTGCCAGTCGCTATCGAATGATAGAACGTATTTGAGCTCGTGCCAAACAAACGAGTTCGCGACACCGATGATTTTGATAGATTCGTCGAAAATAATACTATTCGGCAACTTGATAATGCGTCCTGTATTGGCATCCGATGAAAGCCCGCCACGCACTTCCAGCAACTTCACGTTGGTGGAACTAATGTCAATTACATCACCGATAATCCCATTAATCTCTATACGGTGACCTATTTCAAAATACTTGCGGTATTTAATGACAAAGTAACCGATGATGTTGTTTGTAAGCCCACGGACCATGAAAATGGCAATGACACCAAACAACAGCGCCAGTAGTATGAGTACATTGATCGCTTGAACCCAAATAAATAGCACAGCAATAGTTGCAAGCGTTGCAACCACTTGTTTTGTGCGACTATGTAATTGAAGCCTCTTTTTGTAGTCTTTAACACTTCCTGAAATCATTTTCTTCAATAAAACATATAACAATATCCCGAGCAATAAAATTACCGCGGTCAGCGCCACTTTGTTCAAGTACGCATCTGGTGTTTTCAAAGTGGATTGCAAACCGTCCGCAAGTCCAAGGAAATACTCTTTTAAAAAATCTGGCATGGGATATCGCTCCTTTTCGTTCTATCAGTATACCGCATGTCCCTCATTTTTCTTTGTCTATGAACACAGCTTCCTCACACATCCTTTTCGTTGTCCAGTTGACGAGAAAAATCCCACTAAAAATGAACGCCCCACCAATGATCAGTGTGAGTCCAATCTCTTCATGAAGTAACAGCCAACCTGTAAGGACACCGAAGAACGGTGCTAGGAAAAGGAACGAACTGACTTTCGCGGGGTTTCCTGATTGTAGCACGAAAAACCACATCGTGAATTGAACAACGGAAGCCATGATTGCTAGCCATAAAATCACAAATATTGAAGTTGGATTGACTATCAATTGCATCTCTTCAAATAGGACACTACACATTAACAAGACTGCCCCACCAAACAGCATTTGATATGCGGACAGCACCCAAGTATTGAGATCCTTCCCCCAACGATTCACTAATAGTGTCGCAGTTGCCCATGAGACAGCTCCTCCAAATCCTAGAATGGTATCGAACTGAAACTCAAAATGTCCTCCTAGTGCGATAAGAACTCCGGCAAATCCCGAAATCACACCGAGCCATTGGACGAAACGAAACTTCATTCCTAGTACGAGAGAGCCGAAAATCACGACTAGCAACGGGTTCATGAACGTTAAGATAGCTGACTGTCCTGCTGAAATCGTTCGCAAACTTATAAAAATTGCTGCGAAAACACCTGCCGTTTGAAACAAGCCAATTAAAAAGATCTTGATCCATGATTTTAACTCTTTAGGAAGAGGTTTCTTAGTAAGCCCTACATACACAGCCATAAGGAGTCCAGCCAGTACAAACCGTAAACCTACCATCAATAGTGGTGAAACATACTGCAAGCCTATTTTCCCAACTGAAAATGATGACCCCATTAGAGCTGTAGAAATGAGAACAAACGTGATCAGTACGAATTTGTTCATAAGTCAGCTCCTTAGTGTTTAGTATTCATCTCTTTCTATATAACTCTTTAAACTTGCTTTATTACTCGATTTCCGCAAAAGATAGTATAAAGAATACAAAGCTATCGTTTTGACTTCACGAATTCTCATAAAGGAAAGGAGAAAATAATGTTGTCTACTTCCAACATAGTACTTATTCTAGCACTCATCGGATCCATCGCGCTGAACATCCTGTTTTTCAGTAAATCTACATCCCCAGAAAAGTTGTTGCAGCCATCAAATGATCATGAAGTGGAGTATGCCTTCAGTCAACTCTCCAATGATCCTAAGACCCTACTTCTGAACGCGATTGGCGAATCCACCTCCACAATAGATATCGCTATCTATAACTTTGAGGATCCTGAAATTTCAGAAGCTCTAATTGAAGCGAGCGATCGCGGAGTTAAGGTCAGGGTCATCACGGATTCCGAGAAATCTAAGAAAAAGAACCGCGCTAAGTTATTGAACACTCTTACGGACAATGGCATTGATGTGAAAATTGTCACGTCGAAGAAAATGCACTTAAAAATGACTATGGTTGATGAACGCCTTGTTGTATTTGGCTCTTATAACTTTACCGCGGAATCCGCTTCTGAAAATATGGAGCAGCTCGTATCCATTTCAAATATCAATCTCGTAAAAGAATGGACTGATGTATTTGAAAAGGTATGGCATCAAAGTGATACAGAAACATGGTCAAAATGAATTTGAAAAAAGCACAAGCGATTTCAACGTCGCTCGTGCCTTTTCTATTTCCAACCGTTATACAAACTAAATGAACACTGTAGAAAAGTTCTTTTATAGACTTAACTCTTCTATATTCTGCGCTTCAAATTCATTGAGCAACACACGTACTTCATCTGTGGTCTCCGTGTACATCAATTGATTTCTCAATTCACCACCACCACGAATTCCTTTGACATAAATCTTAAAGAATCGACGAAGTGGTTTAAACGGAAGCGGTTCTAATTCTGTTGAATACTTATCATGAAAGTCCAGATGCAACCTTAAAAGATCCAGCAATTCCTTACTACTGTGTTCTATCGGCTCTTTTTCAAAAGCAAATGGATTTTTAAATACACCCCGTCCAATCATTACCCCATCTACTCCGTACTTCTCGACGAGTTCTAGACCTGTTTGACGATCAGGTATATCACCGTTAATAGTCAAAAGCGTATTAGGCGCGATTTCATCACGTAGTTGCTTAATCTCTGGAATGAGTTCCCAGTGCGCTTCCACACTACTCATTTCCTTTTTCGTACGCAGATGAATGGACAGATTAGCGATGTCTTGCTTCAATATGTGTGTTAACCAACCACGCCATTCGTCCACATTCGTGTAACCAATTCGCGTTTTCACACTAACAGGCAACCCACCTGCTTTTGTAGCTTGGATGATATCAGCTGCATTATCCGGGTAACGAATCAGACCGCTTCCCTTTCCTTTAGCGGCAACATTCGGCACAGGACAGCCCATATTGATATCTACACCTTTAAACCCTTGTTCCGCCATCCCAATACTCATTGTTCGGAAGTGCTCAGGCTTATTCCCCCATATGTGAGCTACCATAGGTTGTTCGTCTTCAGTAAACGTCAAACGTCCACGCAGACTTAATACGCCTTCAGGATGACAATAGCTCTCTGTGTTTGTAAACTCGGTGAAAAACACATCAGGACGTGCAGCTTCCGCCACGACATGGCGAAACACAACATTCGTGACATCTTCCATCGGTGCTAATATAAAAAATGGTCGTGGTAATTCACGCCAGAAATTCTCTTTCATGTTCATGTTCAATTCCTCTCATTATGGGATGCCAGGTCAGCCCTTCATCTAAAACCTTAATGTAGTCATACTGGAAATCGCAGTAGCACAGCATCTGTAACTAGCTGTCGATTATTTATCAACGTATCCATTTTACATGAGTCGAGTGTATGTGGGAAGAGGAGGGTTCTGAAGTGGCTATATTTACAAGTTAACTTCCATAAATCTCTTAATAGATGCCTCCACTAAAAAGAAGAGCGCCAACACCAGTCGAGGTGTCAGCGCTGGTTACTAGAGCCCTGTTCACGGAACGATCACAGTTGTTTTCTTCGCACTCCTTCAACCTACATCTTGAAAATGAATTGCACAATTCCGGCCATTGGCTTTGGCTATGTAAAGTGCCTGATCCGCACAATTTAAAATGGTGACTTCTGTATCATTCTTTGTGAATGTAGACGCCCCAATACTTACGGTTAATCGATCGATGTTTTCCCAGTCCGCATTTTCCACTACCTTATTGAGCTTGACAGCAAGTTCAAGTGCCTCTTTAGCATCTGTTTCTGGAAGTATGATTACGAACTCTTCACCGCCCAAACGCGCTATCCGATCCTCAGGACCAATTTCTTGAGTGAGCAATCCCGCAAGTTGAATAAGAACGCTATCACCAACAAGGTGCCCATACGTGTCATTGACCTTTTTAAAGTGATCAATATCCACCATCAATAACGAAAATACAGTTCCCTCTTTTGAATAGTGCTCAATATGACGTTCCAATTCTTCCTGAAAAAAGCGTCTGTTCGAAATATTCGTCAGCTTATCTGTATTCGATAATTTCAAGAGTTCATTATTCATCTGCAAAATTTCGCCTTGCTTCCTTGCGATTTCCAAATACACTTTTTCTAATTGAGCAAACGCTTCTTCCCTGTCTTTATAGGCCTTTTCCGTAGTTTTTTGTAGCGAACGAAGTTCCATTTCATAATCCATTCGTTGCCTCATCTGGATGAATACACAGTCAATAACAGGTACAGAATCCTGTATATATTGCCTTGCATTCAACAAAACTGGTATAGAGTCACCAGCTGAATTCGTTAGATTGATATAAACCTCTTCTACAGAGCCATGCAGCTGTATAGTCGGGAAAAAATAAGTATGGATAAACATCCGATTAACTTTAGTTAGGACGGTCTCGATATGTTTTCCAATAACCTCTTCCCTACGGTATCCCAACCAATAAAGATAACGATTATTGACTTCAATTATACAGCCACTTGGATCCATACTAATAAAACCGCATGGCGCATCTATCAACCGGTCATCCACTACGAATCATCCTCTTCAGCATTAATTAGAAAAATACTCTTCTATTAGTTTTCTCGTTTCTGTCGGTTTACTCATGTGTGGATAATGCCCCTTTACCTGCATGATGTGCAGCGTGCTCGCTGGTAAATGAGCATGCAAGTAATCGCCTACTTCTATGGGCACAATACTATCATCCGAACATTGAATAATGAGTGTCGGCATGGTCATCGATGCTAAACTTTCGCGATGATCGGACATAAATGTCATTTCAGCAAATTCCCGTGCAATTTGAGGATTTACAGAAACGAAACTCTGCTCTACGTTCTTGGTCAGCTGAGGATCTTGCGCCGGATCGGTCACGACGGGTGCTAAATAGTTCGCCCATCCTGTAAAATTCATTTCCATCATCGTCAGCAAGTCTGCAATATCACACGCTTCGAAACCACCCGTATAACCGGGTTCATTTATGTAGCAAGGCGAGGGGCCAATCATGACAAACTTACTAAAGCATTCCGGTCTTTCAATAGCAGCAAGCATACCAATCATCGAACTTACAGAATGGCCGACAAAATAGATATTCTCCAATTCTAATTCATCAATGATGTCTAAGATATCTTGCTTATAGCCATGTGCCGTACTATATTTTTCTGATTGATAGGCCGTGATATCTGACTCTCCCGCCCCTACATAATCGAATAGGACGACACGATACTGCTCCGCCAACTCCGGTGCTATGTACTGCCACATACTTTGTTCGCATCCAAATCCATGAGCTAGTAAGATTGTTTGTTCACCTTGCCCCATTATCTTCACGTTATTACGCTGTTGTATAGATTTCATAGTGATTCGCTCCTTTTATTCCCTATATGTTCATTATAGATTGAGATGTGAGTAGTTGATAGTTATTGTATTTCTAGATTCTGAAAGGACTCTTTATATCAATTCTATCGGCTTATTTTCTAGCTTTTCATGTGCTTGGTAAGAAGTTTTTGAGTTACATGCCTGTATCAGAAACTTCCGACACAGGCACCACTTTTTATCAGTCCATATTACTTTTCCATTCCTTGTAAAGAATTGGGTCAATACGTTTCAAATGTCGCATGAAATCATCTAAATATCCTTTCTTTTTTATTCCTTTCATTAGCTTTGTGGGGGTGGATCTAACCGAGCCAAATGCCCTCTTAAGGTCAATCACTTTTACATCCATATCTTCATTAAATAAAATATGGCGTACTTCTGTATCTAGTCTTTCAAATCCTATTCGTTTCATTTCAAGTAACAATGCTAAAATTTGTCTAACAATTGCTTCAGATAGTTGCTTCTCTTTTTTCAGTATTTGCGGTAGAGAAACTCCGTTTATATACTCCATGACTATATAATTTGGCCCATCTTCATAGAGTCGTGGAATAACTTGAGATGATTGTCCCACTTGCAGAGCATTTAGTTCCAACGCTTTTGTCCCCTCAACATGAAACACTTTGATGCAACGCTCTGAAGTCAATTGAAAGACCGTTCCGTCGGATCCTTTACCAATCATCGGGTATTCCTTTAAATCTTTAATGTTGATAAAACCTTTGTTGTTTACACGTATACCTTCAAATTCACTCATTGCGGTATCGCTTCCTTTCAAAATGCAATTCAGATTTCCTTATAGTAATTGAACGTTTCCCATAGCCCATCTAGCAGTTCATATGAGGGGTACCAGCTTAAAATAGTTGCTGCTTTCGTATTATCCAATCGACTATGTTGGATATCCCCAACACGAGATGGCTTGCGAATGACGGCAGAATCGATAGAAGTAAGAGACATCATCATCTTCAATAGTTCGTTTACACTCGTCTTCCTGTTACTTCCAATATTCACTATTTCGTTTGTTCCTTCTGTTATAGCTAGCACATTAGCTTTTGCAATATCTTTTACATATACATAATCCCTAGTCTGTTCTCCCGTTCCATAAATAATTGGAGACTCTCCACTCAAGACTTTTCCAAAAAAGGTTGCAATAACGCCTCCCTCACCTAGAGAGGTTTGTCGTGGGCCGTACACATTTGCATATCGTAAAATCGTAAAAGGGATCTGGTAGAGGGTGCAATACAGGTGAATGTATCTTTCCGAGGCGTATTTAGAAAGACCATAAAAAGATAGAGGTTGGATGGGGAAAGTCTCTGTTATACTGCAATCCTTTGTTTCTCCATAGACAGCACAAGAGGAAGAAAAAATTAGCTTTTGAACATGATACTTGTGGCAATAGCCTAGTAATCGAATGGTTCCTAAAATATTCTGTTCCGCATCTGCTTCCGGATGCAGCATAGATTTTGTAACATTTACTTGTGCCGCCATATGAATGACTACATCTGGTTGTTCACGCCCAAATACTTCTTCCATGTGGGGGGAGTTAATATCCATCTTAATGAGACGCACTTGAGGATGAACTATAACTTTTTTACCCGTGCAAAAGTTATCAACAATGATCACATCATAATCGTATTCAATTAGCATATCCACAACATGGGAACCAATAAAGCCAGCACCACCTGTAACAAGTATTTTCATAGTCGCTTCCCAACCTTTTTAATAGTTTGAATTCATTTTCTTGAATCTTAATTGATTAGGTTCATGTTGTTTTCATTCATATAATCCGAATTCTTTCCCCCACGACTTCGTTTTTTCTAAATACTTTTCTAAAAGTTTACTTTCTTCACCTCTTACTACACGTCGCAAGTGATTAAGAAGCCTTTTTTCTAACGTCCTTTGCAAATAAGCCATTTTCAAAAGTTCCAATGGCTCCGTTTGAAAGACAATACCGTGTTTGTTCATTTCCTCACTATACAGCTGCATACACTGTGTTCTAATCGTTTCAGCATCTTTTTTCCAGTCCTTACGGAAATCAATTAGTATTTCTACAAGAACCACTAAATCGAACCATCCTGGAGCATATTTCGCGGATTCCCAATCTACTAATTGAATCCGCCAAGGCTCACTTTCATGAACATTGTGACAGCTAATATTATGAATATGAAGATCCCCATGTATTAGACTCTGGCCATTTTCAAGTAGTTCTGGAAAGAATAGCGGACCTTTATCCAACATCTTATGAAGATTCGTATAGTAAGGTTTGATCACCTCCCTTAAGCTATCCTCTACCATTGCAAGATCGAGATAGTGCTTCGTTTTCTCAATGTGTTTGCTTCTATCTAAAGCAAGTTTCTTTGAATCGTATCTTGGAAGCCACGTATCGGAGACCCTTCCATGCTGTAAAATATGATTTTCAAATGTCGATGCATGAAATTTCGCCACAGTTGGAATGATGTTTGTGTAGTGTTTCGGGGTAAGAGTAATTTGACCACGCAATGGCCTTACATACTCGATAAACAGCCAGATTTCTCCGTCATTAACGTCCTGCTGCATATAGTAAACTTTCGGCATGAATTCTTGTAGAAATCGAGTCGCTTTTTGATACATATTCATTTCAACCTTATGATTTTCTTTTAGTGGCGGTTTATAAATCTTTAATACGATTGGAATTGTTTCCTTGCCATCTGTAATCATCAGTTTCCAAATACTTGTCTTCTCTCGTGAGTTTTTCAGGCACTCTATCTCACCTTCAAGTAAGTGACTCTCACTACCGAGAACCGTATCTAGTTTTTCACTCCAGCCAAAGTACTTCCACTGCCGCACAATCTCGTCTTTACTACTCAATAAACGTTCACTCCTTTCCATTTAATTTTCTAACACGTAAATTACGGACATGTGATACGAAGCTGCGTATAAAAGGGAGTGGATCATTCCAAGTAAATAAAGCTTCAACTTTTTTCCCTGAAAGACTCTTTATCCATTGAGCGATTGTCATCTTTCCTTCCTTTCGTTTCTGAAGAAATGACATATAATCACGGACAAGATAAACCCATTTTACTCCTTCACGTTGGCTTGTTACAGGCGTAGGCTGCTGATCCGTTAGTGACAAATAATATAAGTACGCTACATCGACACCGCATGCAATCGATAACATTTGCGTGAGTCCGATTCTTGCATTGATTTCGATAAACTTTAACTTTCCGTCTCTTTGATCTCTCTTAAATTCTGTAATGGCTAATCCTTTGAAGTTAAGTTTCTTAAGGAACGTTACAGCCTGTTGAATCACTTCTTCATCTCTTATACTTAAGACCATTGCAGAGGAACCGAAATCAGGAGGGAATTGGTGAATCTTTTGGTTCATATAGATCCCAATCAAATTCATCTGGTCGTCAAAAAATGTTTTAACCGAATAAATGCTCGTTTCATCTCCTGGAATGATTTCTTGCAGCATCAGCTCTCCAAATGGCACGTATGTTACATACTTCTCTCGTAATTCCGAAGCCTTTTCTATTAGAATTGCTTTTTTATACAGTCGGTGACTGATCCGCTTTCGGAAATCAGAAGAGTAGACAGGTTTTAAAATACAGGGGAAGGTAACTTCGTTGATAATTTGTTCAAGCTGATGCTCGTTTCGTATAGCGAAGATTTTAGGGCACGGAATATTATGTTTAACGGCTAATTCATACGTTAGTTTCTTATCTAATACAGCATCCACTACTAGTTTCGATGGCAATAAGAATCGATAGTAGCGATATAGAATGGATCGATGTTTGGATGTGAATTGAACGAAATCATCAGACCCTGCGTATAGTACGGGTTTTTCTTTAAAACCTTTTCCGAATCTAACGAGAAACTGTACTAATTTCATTTGTTCCGAAACTGGATTCGGACAACTGTCACATGTTGCATGACGGGTTTTACCGATTTCATATTTACTTTTCACATCGAATGCATATACTCGTATCCCTTTTGCTTTCAAACTCCGCACGATACCAATTCCCGTAGCACTTAAGTCGAGAACAACTGCGTGTATAGGGTGTTTCATCTACTCTCCCTCCTTAACCTTATAGATTGATAAATGCCTACTATTTTTTCTGCCATCGTCACACTACACAAATTTTTTTCTGCGAATGTCCTTGCGTTTTGAGCTAAGGCCTCTCTTAACGTTGCGTCAGAAAGTAATAGAGATAAGCTTTCAGCTAGTTGTTTAGAATCCCCTGATTCAACTAGTAAACCCGTGTGATGATTAGCGATGATTTCTGGAATACCTCCAATGTTCGTTGTGAGAATGGGCTTTTCAGCAAACATTGCTTCGATAATTGAAATCGGTAACGTGTCGCTCGTAGTAGGTAAAACAAAAATGTCAGACAGACTTAGTAAAGTAGGAATGTCTTTTCTTTCGCCTAAAAACGTTACGTTATTCAATTTCAACTCTTGAACCTGCTTCACGAGTTCTTCTCTCATTTCGCCATCTCCAACTATCCAAACCTCCACATCATCCAATTCACTTTCTATAGAAGCAAGAGCATCGAATAAGTATTTGTGGCCTTTACGTGGGCGCAAACGTGATATACACGTGATCACTTTTTTATTGTTTTTTGTCTTACTCTTAGGTTCAAAGTGATTATCAATACCCGTATAAACCGTAGTGATTTGGTGATCTCTTGCCCCTATCTTTTTCAAACTGGGACGGAAAGCTTCACACAATGCTATGACTCGATCGGAACATTCAATAGCAATTTGATCTAAAGATAAGTAAAAAGCTTCTTCAAGGGATCCTCGTTCAATTAGGTTTAGACTCAGTTTGCGCTGCGTCATAAATCCATGTGGGGTAAAGAGTAAAGGCTTGTTATACTCTTTGTTAAGTCTGCCTATTACATTTGCTGTAAATCGATCTTGGGCATGAAAAATATCGTAGTTCTCTAAATCCATAGTTCGTAAAATCATTTCATATCTAGAAAGACGGGCATTTTCTTTCACAATTTTTTTATTGTAACAACCGTAGCGGTTAGTATAAAATTGCTTTGTTTCCTTAACAAGCTTCTTTTTCAGCTCCTTCGAATTCTTTGGAAATTGGTTAGGAGCAACAATATCAACATGATGACCTAATTTTTCTAACTCGTTTTTAAGAGTCGTTATATAATTTTGTAGCCCCCCCACAGCAGGATAGTCCCAGTATGTGGTGATTAATATACGGAGATTTTTTCTGCTAGCGGGCTTACTAGACTTCTTCAACTTCTTTCTCTGTTTCTCTACGTAGTCAGAGGCTACATTATAGTATCGATCAGTTGCAGCGACTAAATAAGGAGATGGGTAGGATCCGTATTGTTGATTGGTAGTAGTAGAATCGATCATTTCCATACCCTCCTAATTATTTCAAAGGCTTCTGCATACTCCACTCCAACTGTCATTCCACGTACTTGGGCTAAATGTCGGACTCCTTTATAAGACCGCGGATGTGGAAACGGTCGCATCTCAACGTCATAGAATTTTAAAGACTCCAACTTGATATCTATGGTATCTGAGATATCCACAAAGTAATTCGGTTTAAAGATTTTATCGCTCGTCTGCTGACTCCATTCAGTAGACGATACTGTTTCGAAGCAGATGAGTTCAATAGGCTTTTTTCCTGGTAGCGGTCGAGCTGCCGTTAACACCGCTTGAAATAGAATCTGGTGGTCTCTGTTAATGTCTCCATAATGATGAGTGAAAATTATTGCTGGTTCATACTTGTCTAGTAACGCTTCAATTTCTTTATTAATAACATGTAATGGGGTCATTTCTAACAACAGATTGGGATGCTCCAAAAAAATGACATTATCTATTCCTAAGTGGTTGTTTGCGTTTAACACAATCTGATTCATTTGATGCTCCTCTTCCTCACGCCCCTTTACGACGATAACCGTGATGACAGTATATCCTTCATTCATTAACTTCTTCAGCGTCCCACCGCTCCCAAGAAGTTCGTCATCAGGATGTGCTACTATGACTAACACATTTTTATCCACCTTTTTCACCTCTCACTAGTTTCACTGACTTTATAAGCTCTTTCTATGTATATGCATATTTATGACATCATCAACGGACATAAGCGGAGTGGTCTACTAATGTAGGTGTACGCGCAGTTGTACTCAAGATAAGTAAACATCTCTACACAAAAAACGCGTCGATGTAATTCGCAAATTATCCACTACCCTTACTTCTTCTTTTTCAATAAAAAAAGGTAAACGACCGTACCATAAGATACGATCATTCACCTGTTTTAGCTATCCTGATGTGGGAAATGATTTAATGATTACCCAATAGTGCCTTCGTCAAAATTGGGTAGAACTCTTTTAGCATTAAGTTTATACTGTTGTACTTGTAATACTTTTACAAAAACGTCCATTACAATTTTTTCTCGTAGTGTACTAAACGCTCCCTCTGGATCCGTAAGGACTGGTGAATAATCGAGTTCAAAGAAGTCTGCGCCCAGTAACTCACCGTATGGTTGTTCGTTATATTTCACATGATTTTGGAAGAAGTATTTATCCAATCTTGGAACTTCTTCGTTACACTCATTTAAGAAGTATGCTTTGCTGCTGTCGGACACTCCTATCACTGGGTAGACAAGGAAATCATCCTTATTAATTTCCGCAAACCCCGAAAACGCTATATCGACAATTTGATCTTGAAGTGTTCCGTTACAAGCAGCCGTAGAGTATTCAATGTTTTTACGGATATAGCCTGATATAAACAACTTTGCTTTTTGAACTTCAAAATATCCTGTATGCCCTATTTCCTTGAATTTAACAGGAATGAGTTTTACTTGATTTAAAAATACGTTTTTTGTGACTCGCTTTATTTCCGTTGCAGCTGGACTAAGGGAAATGTCTGTTTCTAAAACAACTTGAATTGATCTCTCTGTTAAAACAACAGGCACTTTAATGGTAGGGCAACCATTATCATTTCGGAAATTAATAGAATCGTCATAGAAAGGCATTTGTTGCATGGATGTAACCTCACAAGCAGGGGTAACAGGTATTTGGTTTGGCTGATTACAACTCTCACTCATTAACTCTCATCTCCTCAATTTTTTTGTGTTCTTACACTACTACGATATGCATTCCGTTTTTACTGGTACAGGCAAACAGGCATAGTTGGGAGGGTTTGACTAAGTGAGACTATGCGTATGAAGTGTAGAGTTGATGAGTAGCACCTAATTGCTATTTGTAGAACACGACAGACTTTAGCCACGTTGAAGCAGGTCTATAATCGATGACAGTACAATTTAAAAATGACCCTGGAATAATTCCGGAGTCATGTCAATGGAAGTTCAGTTATGTGGTTTTCAGGGCTCCTGAATCGTTACGGGGTGAATCACGTGTGTAGATTTTTATAGTGTTCTAACTCCTTATAGTTTACTTGAACCCCCTGTTGTTGCAGTAATTGAATTACTAATTCCAAGGTGATTTTTTCATGTAACTGAGTTCCTTCTATGGTTTGTATTTCCCTTTTGTTTTGCTTCGGTTGTGTGCTGTATTTAATGCTTTGTACGAGAATTCCTTCTACAGATAAAATTCCACACGATACCTTTCGTGTTCCGTCCCCGAGCTTTTTAGAAAACTGAGTGGGCGTGAAGTGGCAATCTGTCAGAACTACCTTTTTAGAGATTTCTTTAACTTTTAACACTTTTTCTTCAAACTGGATTACTTCTTCTATACATAGTTCAACAGTGTATTCTCCAACTACAACCGGAACTCTAATCTTTATGAACTCACGGGCATCAATTGCATGATTCGTTTCATCTTTTTTTGATGAACTATGAAGTGCATTTACAGTAGATTCGGAGCTAATAGATCCATGTTTTCCCACTTTGCTTGCCGAGGGAATGTTTGTTAAATAGATAATTTCATGAATGACTGAACTCACTAACAAACATGAAAGCTGTTCTGGATAATAAGTAGATGTACTTACAAATTGGGTATCTACTTGCACATTTTCCGAATCAGTTGTTGCTAAGAAATCAAATGAGCTTTTGTGTATTTCTCCAAAGATGGGTGAGTATTGAAAGTCATCAATAGTTACTATAGTAGAAAAGGGACTTTTAATCGTTTTACTATAAACTTCACCACTGTGGACAGGCTCCCTCATTTCATCTGCAGGATGACATGGACTAGCTTCATTTGTTTGAGTTGACTTGACAATATCTTCAGTTTCCTGTTTGGCATGTGGTTCCAGCTCTGGTTGCAAATCATTCATGTGATCTATCTCTGCAATCTCTATATGAACTGGTACAACATGATTACTAGGCGATTCTAGAGTTTTATCGACTTGTTTCGGTGGTACTTTTTTCAATAGGCTTCTCAATCGAAATAGACTCATTTGTTTGGACTCGCTATTTTTCTCTTCTAGATGAATGCTTTTTGAGTCCACTGCCTCGTCAACCTCCATGTGGACGTCCTCATCAGATATGGTGTCATATTCAGCTTTCGATTCAATAACAGGAACCATCTCAGCGATTTCTTCAATAACTGGTAACTCCTGAATAATAGGTGATTCTAAAGGTGCGTCGGTTTTGTTCGTTTGAATCGTTTTCAGTACATGCAGAAGTTGAGTGATTCCCGACTTTATAGTTTCATCTGTAGGATTTTTCGGATCTATCATTTCAACAACATCCAAAGTATTTGGCATGTTAACAATTAGTAAGGAGTCACTGCTAGTAGGGGCTTGATTATTTTCTATAGTTTTTTTAACCCTGAGCCCCAATTGGGGTTCAGGTAAATTACTATGTTCGCGTGATAATACGAAGTGGCGAGCTGGTTTTAGGTCGGTAGACTCAATCGTCTCACTCTTAGAGTCGCTTTTGTTAAAGCTGTCAGTGCGCGAAACTGGACGACTTTTTACAGATTTCGATTGAATTTCTTTTATTTTTTTGAGCACTCCAAAAATACTTGTTTCTTTACTTTCAATAATTTGTTCATGTGAATTTTGAGGAAGTGCCTTATCCGGAATACCCTTTAAATTATTTAGGTCATCTGTAGGTGTCTCGTTTACTGGATTGCCTAATCCATCTGCATCCCATTGCGTTTCAGACTCGATTAATGATTGAGAGTCATTAGTTTGTAGCTCAGTAAGATCTTGGCCTACTGTGAAAATTAAAGTCTCGTTTCGTGTTATGTTGATTTGTTGTATTTCCTCATAGTTAATCCAGGGAGATTTCATTAGATTCCACTCCTAATTAAACTAATGTCCTTATACACTATGCGTTTGTACCGGTTTTTGTTCTTTTTTTTGTGTGTACTAAACTTTCGTGTTTGTTCCAACGCTCATGACTGTTATTCACACACCACTCACAAGTTCCATGCTCTTTCTATCAATTTAATTGCCGGGTTTCGCTTGACGTTCATCATATAAAAAATCCCACCTGCCAATTCCACTATCATTGGAATTGGTAGGCGGGATTTTGTCGCAGTTGCGTAAACACCCTTATCTTCTATTTAGAAAATCATATTTAGATTACAAAAGTTTTAGATTCACTACTGAATTAGGATGCAGGGTTTACTTCAAGCTCGACTTTGATTTTGATGTCTCTACCAACTAGCACTCCACCTGTTTCAAGAGCAGTATTCCAAGTCAGCCCGAACTCTTCTCTGTTGATTTTCGTTTCCGCTTCGAACCCATATACTTCATTCCCCCATGGATCCAGTCCTTTGCCGCCGAACCCAACGTCAAAGGTTACTGCTTTCGTGACGCCTTTAATCTTCAAGTCGCCAGTAACTTTGTAATCATCGCCCGCTTTTACAATGTCAGTGGATTGGAATGTGATTTCCGAAAAGTTCTCAACATCAAAGAAATCTGCTGACTTCAAATGATTATCACGATCTACTGAATGCGTATTGAGACTTGCCACGTCGAAATTGAAAGCAACGTTTGCAGTTGTAAGATCTGTTAAGTCTGCTGCTTCAATAGTTGACGTGTACGCGTCAAATTGACCTCTCACTTTGGATACCATCATATGTTTCACTTCAAAACCTACTGTTGAGTGCGATTGGTCTACTGTCCATTTTGTCATTTCAAATTCCTCCATTTTATATAAAATTCTCTTAAATCCGATTTTTTATGCCTGTATAAACAGGTAACCTCATATGTGAAAATCCTTAGAATTTTTAACTAAAGTTTTGTTGATACCATGCTTTAGCGGCGTTCACTTCTAGCTTTGTTAATTGATGGCCTGCATGTTCCCAATGGATTCCAACCGATGCACCTGCTTCTTCCAACAAGTTCTTCAACTCAACCGATTCTTCCTGCGGACAAATCGGGTCGTTTGCTCCCGCTCCGATCCATACGTGAATCCCTGTTAAATCTGGCATGGGGACATTACGTATTGGCACCATCGGATGATGCAAAATGGCTCCCTTTACTGCATTGTCATAATGGAACAGCAAACTAGCTGCAATATTAGCACCATTTGAATAGCCGATAGCTACTATATTTGACGGGTCGAATTGGTAGTCTATGGCCGCCTGTGCTAAGAAGTCTTTCAGCTCTTTCGTCCGGAAAACTAAATCTTCTTCGTCAAATATGCCTTCTGCTAACCGTTTAAAGAAACGAGGCATACCATTCTCCAATACGTTACCACGCACACTAAGCACTGACGCTTCAGGGTCAACTAGTTCTGCTAACGACAGTAAGTCATGCTCTGTGCCGCCAGTGCCATGTAGTAGTACTAACACCGGTTTCTCTTCCTTGGTCCCTCTTCTGAAAATATGCTGCATAATTGAGTTCCCTCTTTCTACAAGTACTCTTTTTCTATGTGGAGCGTGCTCCTTACGGTGTTTATCGGCCGCACAATCGCCTCAATCTGTTCCCGTTTCCCTTCTAGAAATGGTGGCAGCGACAAAATCTCACCAACAGTTTCATAAGGTTCATCCCCCATGAAACCCGGTCCGTCTGTGGCCCATTCAAAAAGAATTCCAGGAGCTACACGAGCATATAGGGATTCAAAGAAAAATCGGTCTACATACCCGGAAGTGGTTAAACCGAATGATTGCAAACGATCAATCCACTCGTTTAACACATTCGTATCCTCTACTCGAAAAGCGGCATGGTGCACCGTTCCGTACCCTTGACGACTATCCGGAAGAGATGTGTTGTGTTCTACAATCACTTGCGCCCCATTTCCACCTTCACCCACTTCGAATAGATGCAGAGAACCTTCTGCTGCCACTTCTTTAAACAGCATCACCTTTTCAAGCATCTCTTTAAAGTAGTCAAACTGTGCTATCCGAATATGGATTGGCCCTAATCCCGTAATCGCAAATTCCAGAGGAACGGGACCCTGTTGCCATGGAGTGCCTGATACGATACCTGCGTTATGCTCATCTGAAATCAGCATATAATGTTGTTCGTCGAAATCGGTGAACGTAATGGCTTTCTTTCCGAAAACTTCTCGGATGCCCGTGTGGGTCACGTTGTATTTATCAAAGCGTTTCATCCAATAGTCCAGTGCCGCATCTGTCGGTACACGAAACCCAGTTTTGTATATCTCATTCGTGCCATGAGTCCCTTTTTGAATACCCGGAAAATCGAAAAATGTCATATCTGTACCGGCTGACCCTATATCGTCTGCAAAGAATAAATGATAGGTCCGAATATCATCCTGATTCACTGTTTTCTTAACTAACCGCATACCTAATGTGTATGTGAAAAACTCATAATTTTTTTCAGCACTGCTAGTAATCGCTGTTACATGGTGAATACCCTTCAAACCATTCATGCTGTTCTCCCCTCTCTAATTCCGTCAAATCACCTTGAATTCAAGCTATATTTAATCAAAAGATAAATAGCTTGAACTTCCAAGCTAATTTCTCTGTTACGTTGTACTTTTTATGCAAATTGCTCGCCAGTATTGTAAGCAAGCAGTTCATCTATCGTAATTTCTCCGCCAGCTGCTCAAGAAGAATTAATTACCTTGAATTCAAAGTAATAATAACACGTCATTTTTTTACAGTCAATTAGTTTGTTCCACCCGTTAAAGTAGATAAGCTTCAGATAGTGCCATGAAGCACAAAAACGTCAACTCCAATGTAAGGAGTCGACGCTTTTTAAGTTTAGACAGTTGGATTAGCGAAAGGACTTATTATATAAGCTTTCTTGATTGTTTCGATAATCATCTATGCTTTATAAAGCAGATGTATCCAAAACTGTATACGAATTGCATCGTGCACAGGCGGACATCTCATGCCTTCACTACATATTCTTCCACACAGACGACCTTCACCTTAAAAAGCGAAGCGCGCCACACTACTCTTTCTCAACAATCCCCTGTTCAATCGCCAGTATTTTCGCCACTTTCGGTGCGTACCATATGACTGGGAGTAAAAGTAGGGATACTGGAACTGCAGCTATGACGACAAATGACTGCAAAGCGCCGATTCCTCCGCCACCGATTTCGATTAGGATCGTGGCGATTGTGGCCATGATGACTGCCCAAAATACACGAACGACTTTTGGAGGATTTCCGTCACCTGTTACCGCCATGGAAATAGAATACGACATGGAGTCTACTGTTGTTACTACAAATAGCGTAGTCAAAACTAAGAATACAGTAGGCATGATGAATCCTAACGGCATTTGTTCCGCTATAGCGATAATCGCACTCGGTAATCCGCCTTCATGCAACGGACCACTGACGGAACCTGCGTTATTTAATTCGTAGAAGATACCCGTTCCGCCAAGTACCGTGAACCAAAAGTTTGTGACGATAGGTGCTATTACAGCAACTACTAAAAATATTTCACGAATTTTTCTCCCGTTGGATATTCTTGCGACGAACAATGCCACCAATGGGCCAAATCCTATAAACCATCCGAAGAAGAATAGCATCCAGCTTCCAAGCCACGCCTCGTCCCCACGGAATGTACTAATGCTCACGAAATCATTAATATACGTACCGAAGGAAGACATGAATGTGTTGACGATGAATAGCCCCGGACCGAATACGATTAGGAAGACGGCAATCACCACTACTAAGTTTACGTTCAGCTTACTTAAAAACTGAATTCCCTTCTCGATACCTGTAAGAGTGGATACGAGTACGACTCCTGTCAAAATAACGATGACCGAGAGCTGCGTTAGGAATGTATCCGGTAAACCAAAGATCGAACTAACTCCATAACTGACTTGCAACCCAAGAAAACCGATTGGACCGATTGTACCAGCGGCAGCACCTATGATACAAATTACATCGGCAGCCGTGCCCCATTTGCTAGTTAAAATTCTTTCTTTCAAAATTGGATACAATAGGGTTCTCGGTTTTAACGGCATCCCCTTATGTTTATGTGCGTAAATCAAAATGATCGAACTAATTGCACCATATACAGACCACGCAGTGAAGCCCCACGACATGTAACTTTGAGCCAATGCAGGCCCAATCGCATCAATAGTACCGGATTCTATCCCTTTGTGCATAGGAGGCACGTCTAGAAAATAATACATAGGCTCTGCTGCTGCCCAAAAGACTCCGCCTGCTCCGAGACCCGTTGTCAAAATTACGGCTACCCATTTAAAATAAGACATCTCAGGCTTCTTTGCATCGCCCAAACGGACTTTGCCATACTTTGAACCCGCTATTACCGCACCTACTACAAAGGTGGCCATCATTAGAAATTGCCAATACGCCCCGAAGTAGCGAATGGATAAATCAAACCCCTTATTTACAAAATTACTCACCTGATCTACTTTAAATAGTGAGAACAGCACGAATGCCATCAATATACCGCCACTCCATAGAAATACAGGCCAATCAATCTTTTGACGTATACTCTTCCAATATTCTCTCGTCATAGCTCTCCTCCAATTTTCGTTTCACTTACATATCTATAATGTTTTCCAAAACAGTCGCAGTTAACGCTTCCCCTTCTTCTCATATACTTTTCTACAACTTCTGCAAAAAAAAAATGCAACACGATTTGAATTCGCGTTGCATGTCTCATACAAAAACTTATATTAAAGGATATAGGTAGCCTTAGCAGCTGTCAATACGCTCCGTTATCTTCCCAATTCATTGAAAGGTCAGTTATTTAAAGGTTTTTGGCTTTGTTCAACTGAATTCAAGTCTATTGGAATAAAATCGATGGCCACTCAACTGGATACTCTCAGGATATCTTATCGCATCAAAATCACTTTGGTCGATTTAGAGGTATCCGCTAAGGTTGGGAATGAGTAATAAATGAAACAGCCTAAGGTAGCGTCGTCCTGCTGAAATCGTGCTCTAGAAATGCCTCCACTGCAACGAAGGTCGACGGCCGTCTATTACTAATTGATTTCTGTCCAAGACAAAAACGCCAACTCCTAAAAAGGAGTTGGAACTGTGAGTACCTGTGCAAGAAACTATTGCGTTTGTTTCAACAATCACAGATGTTTAAACATTCGTGATTGTTTGTCGCACAGATACCCCATACTAGTTATTTATTATCATAATGTACTAATTCGTAATTCATAAAAGTACTGAACAATTGGATGCTTCAATTTAATCTTCTCGGTCATGTTTATAATTCGTTTTTTTCCAACCCTCCTGTCCACCAAAGCTAGAATATTCAATAGGATGTCATTGCTCTCTATGCTCTCCTCTATAGGAGTGGATAAAAACTTATTAGCTACAACAATAAAATTTGATTTACTTAATGATGACTGTGCTGACAAAAGCTCCTTTGCATGTTCTGATAATTTTCTACCCCTTGCAATTACTTGTAGACGATCCTCAGGAATTATCCCCTTGGTTTCGTTTCTTACCGCTTCAATTACCTCATTGTTGATAGGAATTTGGATATCTGAATCATTCTTAATTTCTAGCTCTGTTTGATACCATCTGATTAAGGTATTTGTATCACTCATATTGAGGACATTCTTTTTATCTACCGCAATATAACAAGTTCCTGCTTTATCAGGTAAATAACGATAGCTGCTTGCACGGTATTCAACCCTTCCATTTAATGCAGGGCAGAGAAAACTCTCCAGATTTTTCTTCAATTTGCTCCAGGTCATGTAATTCCCCTTAATTTTTATATTTTAAATATTTATTGAGGCAGTCGTTCTATTATCCATAATACAATAACCATCACATCGATCCTACTAAATACAAGGGTTAGGTGTGACTTAAACTTCTGATGTATCGATAATAGTGAGCGGATAAAACATCCAGACAGATGAAACAATAACTTGTCCATCTCCATGTTACCCAAAAAACGAAAAAAAGAAGCATCTCAAAAGTTTGCACAACTAATGAGAGGCCTCGATTATAATCCTTTATGTTAGCATTTCACTTTCACCTTACATACAACCCCATACATATCAAGGGTTGAAGCGGCTTCTTACATCATGCCGCCCATTCCACCCATACCGCCCATGTCAGGCATGCCGCCACCTGCTGGTTCTGGTAGGTTAGCAACTACTGCTTCAGTCGATAGGAACATCGCTGCGACAGATGCTGCGTTTTGTAGTGCTGAACGCGTTACCTTCGTTGGATCCACGATACCTGCTTGGACCATGTTAACCCACTCGCCGTTTGCTGCGTTAAAGCCAATGCCGACTTCTTCGCGCTTCAGACGATCCACGACGATAGAACCTTCAAGACCCGCGTTTGTTGCGATCTGACGTACTGGCTCTTCAAGTGCACGAAGGACGATTTTCACGCCTGTTGCTACGTCGCCTTCTACGCCTTCAAGCAATGATTCTACTTTTTTGTATACGTTGATGAGCGCTGTACCACCACCGGAAACGATACCTTCTTCGACTGCTGCACGTGTCGAGTTCAAAGCGTCTTCGATGCGAAGTTTGCGTTCTTTTAATTCTGTTTCAGTAGCTGCACCGACTTTGATAACTGCAACGCCGCCAGCAAGTTTTGCTAGACGCTCTTGGAGTTTCTCTTTGTCGAACTCAGAAGTAGATTCTTCGAGTTGTGCACGGATTTGACCTACGCGAGCTGAGATAGTATCTGCATCTCCAGTTCCTTCTACAATCGTTGTGTTATCTTTCGTTACAACAACCTTCGAAGCTCGTCCAAGTTGTGCGATGTCTGTAGATTTCAAGTCAAGACCGATATCTTCAGTAATCACTTCGCCACCAGTTAGAATCGCGATGTCTTCAAGCATAGCTTTACGACGATCTCCGAATCCAGGAGCTTTCACTGCAACTGCATTGAACGTACCACGTAGCTTGTTCACAACAAGTGTTGCGAGTGCTTCGCCTTCAACGTCTTCAGCAATCATCAACAACGGCTTACCTTGTTGAACGACTTGCTCAAGTACTGGAAGGATTTCTTGAATGTTGTTGATTTTCTTATCTGTAATTAAGATATATGGATTGTCGAGAACTGCTTCCATCTTATCTGTGTCTGTTGCCATGTACGCAGACGCATAACCACGGTCGAATTGCATACCTTCTACTACGTCTAGCTCTGTTGTGAAACCTTTAGATTCCTCAAGTGTGATGACGCCATCGTTTCCAACGCGCTCCATCGCTTCAGCAATTAGATTACCGACTTCTTCGTCGCCTGAAGAGATTGCAGCAACTTGTGCAATTTCTTGCTTGCTTTCGATTTCATCAGAAATACCTTTCAACTCTTCAACTGCTGTTGCAACTGCTTTTTCGATACCTTTACGGATACCAACAGGGTTTGCACCAGCTGTAACGTTCTTCAAGCCTTCACGGATCATTGCTTGAGCAAGAACGGTTGCAGTTGTTGTACCGTCACCAGCGATTTCGTTTGTTTTTGAAGCCACTTCAGCCACAAGTTTCGCACCCATGTTTTCGAATGCATCTTCCAGTTCGATTTCTTTAGCAATCGTTACTCCGTCATTCGTAATCAGTGGTGAACCGAAGCTTTTCTCAAGAACGACGTTACGTCCTTTAGGTCCAAGTGTAACTTTTACAGCGTTCGCTAATGTATCCACACCGCGCATCATTGCGCTACGTGCGTCTTCGTTAAATTTAATTTCTTTAGCCATAATGAATGAGTCCCCCCTGGTTTGAATTAATTGTCAAAGTGATGCACATCCTTAGATAGTTGCTAGAATGTCGCTCTCACGTAATATTAAGTATTCATTGCCTTCATATTTAACTTCAGTACCTGCATATTTTGAGAAGATAATGCGGTCGCCTTCTTTTACTTCAAGCTCGACACGCTGGCCGTTTTCGAGAACGCGGCCTGTACCGACTGCAATAACTTTACCTTCTTGCGGCTTTTCTTTTGCGGAATCTGGTAATACGATGCCGCTTGACGTTTTTTCTTCCACTTCGATTAGTTCAATTACAATACGATCACCCAATGGTTTCAACAAATGAAACACCCTCCTCTAAACGGTTCTTCTTAATTTAGCACTCACTCAACAGGAGTGCTAATACACTACTTATCATAATAAAACGACGAATGAATTGCAAGCAAAACAAATCGTTCCTTCATACTCTTTGCGCTTCTTTTGTAAAACCGATACACTTATCAATACTTATATGGAAAGGATCGATTCTTTTGAAACAAAATACAATGAAACCTTGGATGCTATACTTGACCATCCTTCTTCTATATATCGCCATGCAATTTGGCAGTCTACCGATTTCAAAAGGCATGATTGCACTGTTCAAAGCAAATGGCTATGACGTACAGGAAGCTGCATATAATGGATTTGCATGGGGCTTGTTCGTTGCGAATATCCTAGCGATTCTCGCAATCTTCCTCGTAACTCGCTCTGACAAGAAGTTTTGGACGGTCTTTAAAGGAAAGAAAGACCCTGTCTGGAAAGCGATAGTATGGGGAGTCCTCGGATTCTTCTTGGCACTCGGTGGCCAAATGATAGCAGGTGCTATTGAACGAGCAATTGGCATTACCGAAGGATCAGCGAGTACCGCTCAGCTTACAGAAATTGCGGCTGTTGCACCGATACTCATTATCTGTATTGTACTGTTTGCTCCAATACTAGAAGAGATCGTCTTCCGGCGCGTTCTGTTCGGTGGTCTCTATACGAAAACGAACTTCTGGATTGCAACAATAGTAAGTGCCTTGGTTTTCGCTGCGGTTCACAACGAGCTAGAGCACATACTTACGTACCTTATGCCAGGGCTTGTCTTTTCATACGTTTACTATCGATCTAAGCGCATTTGGACACCGATGATTTCTCACATGCTCATGAATGGATTTGTTATGATCATCATGCTTAACCAAGACAAAATCTTGGAACTCCAAAAGCTTCAACAATCCATCATCACTTTCTTCCATTGGATTTGATACATTACCCAAATGTACAACTTTAAACACAAAAAAGACTTGCAACCGTTATCCGGTTAGCAAGTCTTTTTGTTAGGATTCTTAATCCTTCATCCGTGCATTGACTTCATCAATTTGCCGTTGTTGCTCAGCCTTCGCCTCTTCAAACAACCGCAAACGTTCTGCTTCTTCTTCTACCACTATGCGCTTCTCTTCCGCTTTTAAGAACTTACGATAACCGACGCGGGCAATGATAATGCTCACCTCATACAGCAAGAACAACGGTACAGTAACAAATAAGTGGGAGACCAAATCAGGTGGTGTAATGAACGCCGCGATGACGAACAAAACAAAGTATGCGACTTTCCTGAACTTCGTCAACACTTTCGGATCCAAAAAACCGAGTCTTGAAAGGAACAATAAGACGACCGGTAGCTGGAATACAAATCCGAATGGCAACAAGATTTGGAACAAGAACGAGAAGTATTGGTTAATACCTATCGTTTGCGTAATTCCTAAATCGGCTGATAACGTCTCCATGAACTTGATGACATAGGGCAACAGCACAAAATAGGAAAATGCAATTC
The DNA here is from genome assembly GCF_050858885.1 of Sporosarcina sp. A2. GTDB lineage: Bacteria > Bacillota > Bacilli > Bacillales_A > Planococcaceae > Sporosarcina. The sequence continues at coordinate 2,622,550 of NZ_CP193898.1, forward strand.
CTGAAAGAAACAGGAAAAATGCAAACGGGATATAACTGAGCGTCACTCGTCGTTCCGTTTCTAATAAACCCGGTGAAACGAATGCCCAAAACTGATACATGATAATCGGCAAAATAATTACGATTCCGATGAACACAACTACTTTTAAGTAAATCGCTATCGGATCAATGACGTTGAAGGCATTTAGCGGTAAATCCGCAGCAGGGCCATTGGATTGCAAGAACTTAATAAGCGGTTTCGCTAGTAAAAATCCGCCAATGACTGAAACTGCAAAGAAAACGACGATTGTAATCAGTCGTTTTCGAATTTCTTCTATATGCTCAATAATGGTTTGTGTACGTTCTTCCATTAGACAGACATCCTAACTTATTGCACTTCTTTCTTATCTTCAACTTTTTTAACGTCTGTTTTTGCGTCGTCGTCTTCTACAAGACCCTTGGTCGCATTTTTAAATTCGCGTAGTGAAGAACCGAATGCTTTGCCGATTTCAGGCAACTTTTTCGGTCCGAAAATGAGAAGGGCAATGACAGCAATAATAAGTAGACTTCCAATACCTGGTGACATCTCGGACACCTCCCTCTGAATATGTCTATTCTACACCAAATCACACGAAATGACTATTCATGCAATCCTATAATTGTGAATCTTTTACGTCATTTTTTATGAAGTAAATAAGAGATTGCAACTCGACCGACAAGTCTATCGTATGAACACGAATCGATGGTGGAACTGTGAGTCGAATTGTCGTGAAGTTGAGAATCCCTTTAATCCCGATTGTTGCAAGCCTATCTGTCAGCTGTTGGGCAGCACGGGAAGGTACAGTCAAAATCACTAAGTCAATTCCTAGTTCAGTCAATTTCTCCTCAATTCTATCTGGATGGTATACAGGGATATCCGCAACCATCTTTCCTTCAGGAGGGGCTTTCGGGTCAAACGCAATAACAATACGTGTATTGTGGTTCTTATGAAAATTGTATTTCATGAAAGCCGATCCGAGACTACCTACACCAATTAACGCCACATCGGTTGCTTCGTCTTGATCAAGCGTCTTTCTAAAAAAACTGACGAGATAATCGACATCGTACCCATAGCCTTTACGACCAAGCGCACCAAAATGCGAAAAGTCACGACGTATCGTCGCTGCATCGATTTTCATTGCCTCACTCAATTCGCTTGAAGAAACCCTCTTCTTCCCGCTATTCGCGAAGTTTTGTAAAAATCGATAGTACAACGGCAAGCGTTTGGACGTTGCCTGGGGAATTTTAACCGGTTCTTCAGCCATCGTAAACCTCCTGCTGCTGTATCGAATCGCTTTTATCGTACAGGAGAAGCGGTCTGTTGTAAAGCCGGTGATTGCACCAATCCCCCCATTCCAGTAGACTGAAGTAGAATGAAAATAGAGGTGACACGATGATAATCTTGCAAGTGAACGGTGTAACGAAGTCGTTTTCAGGCACTGATATATTGGAAAATGTTAAGTTGGAAGTACAACACCGTGATCGTGTGGCGCTTGTCGGCCGAAATGGAGCCGGTAAATCCACACTACTTAAAATAATTGCCGGTGAAACAAGCGCCGATACTGGTGACATTATTGTCCCGAAAGGTGTCCGTATTGGATACTTGGAGCAGCATAGCGGACTCGAAACAGAGCTAACCATTTGGGATGAAATGATGACAGTGTTTGAACCGCTTCAAGCGATGGAACGTCGTTTGCGTTCTCTAGAAGCACAAATGGCAGATCCTGATGTCTACGGGGATCCCACAACTTCCGAACGCGTTATGGGGGAATACGACTCTCTCCAACTGGAATTTAAAGATAGCGGTGGATACCAATACGAGTCAGACACCCGTTCAATATTACATGGAATGCGGTTCTACCCGGAGGATTACGAGAAGTCTGTAAATCTGCTTTCAGGTGGCCAGAAGACGCGTCTTGCTCTAGCAAAAATGCTGCTGAGTAAACCCGATCTGCTTATACTCGATGAGCCGACGAACCATTTGGATATTGAAACGTTAGGTTGGCTTGAGAATTATTTGAAATCTTATGAGGGTGCTTTACTGATCGTATCCCATGACCGATACTTCCTCGACCAAGTCGTAACGCTTGTCTATGAAGTGTCCCGACGGAAAGTCGCGCGATTCACTGGAAACTACAGTGCGTACTTAGATGAAAAAGCGAAGAACTATGAAAAAGACCGGAAAATGTTCGAAAAAGAATCCGGTGAAAAAGCGAAACTCGAAGATTTCATCCAAAAGAACATTGCTCGTGCTTCGACAAGTAAAATGGCGAAGAGTCGTCGAAAACAGTTAGAACGCACTGAGTGGATGGATTCTCCTGACGGTGAGGAAAAGTCAGCGAACTTCTCGTTCACAATTGACCGTCCAAGTGGAAATGATGTACTGGCAGTTGATAAAGCAGCTGTCGGTTATGATGGCAATGCCGTTTCTTCGAATATCGACATGCGCGTATATAAACAAGACCGGATCGCAATTCTTGGACCAAACGGAGTCGGCAAATCGACATTGTTGAAAACAATAGTTCGTCAACAGGAGTTACTTGCCGGAGAAATCCGTTACGGGACGAACGTTCAGTTCGGCTACTACGACCAAAATCAGGCAACGCTTATCGGTTCAGGGACCGTGTTGCAAGAAATCTGGGATGACTGGCCACTGATGAACGAAAAGGATATCCGCAGTTTACTAGGTCGCTTTCTGTTTACGGGTGACGATGTTGGTAAGCCTGTACAATCGTTGTCTGGTGGAGAAAAAGCACGTCTTTCTCTCGCTAAGTTGATGCTCGAGAAATCAAATACACTGATATTGGATGAGCCGACGAACCATTTGGACCTGGACAGTAAAGAAGTACTCGAGAATGCATTAGATGACTTCCCTGGAACAATTCTATTCGTTTCCCACGACCGCTATTTCATTAACCGAATAGCAACCAAAGTATTCGACCTGAGCGCATCAGGAGCTGTCGAATACCTCGGTGACTATGATTACTTCGTAGAAAAGAAAATCGAACAAGCTGAATTGCTCGCGGAGTCTCTTGCTGCACAGCAACCAACAGTTGTTGCGAAAAGTCGTCCACAGGAAGTGGATAAAGAACGTCAGAAAGCGGAACGTCGTCTAAATAGAGCCATTGAGCAAGTAGAAGTGAGCATGGCTAAGCTGGACGAACAAATCGCTTCGTTACAAGATGAGTTAAGCAAGCCAGAACACGCTGATGATCATGTGAAGTTGATGGAACTACAAGCAGAGATTGATTCGCTACAGGAAACTCATGATACGCAAGCAGAGGAATGGCTCGAGATGCAAGAAGAACTCGAAACCATATAACAAACTCCACAAGCAGCGGACACTTCCGCTGCTTTTTTTAATTCGATTCTGCGCACGAACTAAGCGTGGTCACTTTTTAGCAAATCAAGGTGAAATCCGTCACCGGTCAACAGATGTACACCCCAATTCGACATCTTATCAAACTCGTTTTCCACAATCTTATCCACACTAAAAATACCGGTTTTATCGCAATCCACAAAGTTATCCACGTTATCCACATAAAAAGCATTTTTGATCCACAAAGTTATTCAACCTTCTAGCTTCACTTATCCACCTTACACTACCTTATGCACACCTTATCCACAAATTGTGCATAAGTACGAATGTTCTCTATTGACAAACCCTTTTCTCTAAATATCAAAAAAACATGGAATTCGTCAAATTCTGACGATTTCCATGTTTGATTAGTTACTCCACGAGGACAGTTGAATTCCCGGTCTTCCGTTCATAGAAAGATCCCCTCGAACCCCACTTAAATACATCTCTGTTCCTGCAGCGGCAATCATTGCTGCATTGTCTGTACATAGTGAGATGGGAGGCACGCTGAACGGAATACCTTGTTCAGTAAAAGCTTGCTCCAGTGAAGCTCTTAAGCCTTTATTCGCTGCAACTCCACCAGCTGCAATCACTTGCTTCACTTGGTACTCTTTCGCTGCTCGTACTGCTTTAACAGTAATGACTTCTACAACACTTTGTTGGAATCCAGCAGCCACGGCTCCAGCATCTAACGTACCTCCGCGCTGTTCCAAGTTGTGCTTATAATTAATGACTGCAGATTTAAGGCCACTGAAACTAAAATCGTATGAATCCTTTTCTAGCCATGCTCTTGGAAATTCAACGGCTGTGTCACTCGCAAGTGCTAGCTTATCTACATGGGGTCCTCCTGGATATGGAAGTCCCAGCACACGAGCTACTTTATCATACGCTTCACCTGCTGCGTCATCACGTGTCTCTCCAATAAGCTCAAAGGATCCGTGCTCGCGCATAATGACCATTTCCGTATGTCCACCTGAAACAATTAGTGCGAGCAACGGAAACTCCATCGGCTCTACAAGTTGATTGGCGTAAATATGCCCTGCAATGTGATGCACACCTATAATCGGAAGTGAATTCGCAAAGGCAAATGCTTTAGCTGCATTTATACCTATGAGAAGAGCTCCTACAAGCCCAGGTCCTTCTGTAACAGCTACCGCATCCAGTTCAGCTGGCGTTAGCTGTGCTTCCTGTAATGCCTGCTCAATGACAACTGTTATTTCTTCTACGTGATGACGTGAAGCGATTTCCGGAACAACTCCACCAAAGCGCTTTTGGCTTTCGATTTGCGAAGCGACAACGTTCGAAACAATTACAGTTCCATTTTTAACAATCGATGCTGCCGTTTCATCACAACTCGTTTCAATTCCTAGTATATACACATCTTTTTTCATCATAATTCCACCCACATGACGAGCGCATCTTCATGGTCGTCAGAATAATAGTTTTTACGAATTCCACCATCTTTAAAGTCGAGCTTACGATACAAATTTCTAGCTGTCTCGTTACTCACACGAACTTCTAGCGACATAGCGACCACGCCGTTACTCCGGCATAGGTTCATGGCTTGACGCATGAGTGCTTCCCCGATCCCGTGCCCTTGATGACTTTTACGGACAGCCACATTCGTGATATGACATTCATCAAGTACGACCCACATACCAACGTGGCCGACTACTTCGTTCTCGCACACCGCGACTATGTATGTAGCATAATCGTTTCCTGTCAGTTCATGTGCAAATACTTCAGCAGACCACGGTGTCGTGAAGACTTCTGTTTCTGTAGCGACAACTGCTTCGATATCCTTGGCATCCATTTGACGATAGACAATTGCATCAATCATTTGAAGTCACCTGTTTTTGGTCGTTCAGCCAATTCGTTTCTGCTTCTGTAACCCGATGGTAATTCGGAACAAACTGATGGATGTCTACAGTAGGCACACGTTGTTCTGCCAGACTGATTACTTGTGAAGCACGTGGAAGTTGTTGAGGAAACGGAGCAAAAACCGCCTGCTCACCGAGCGCTGCACTAATTTTTGTTTTGTGAATATCCACATCCACACCGATAAATAATACAGGCTGATCGATCACAGCGATATCTTCCAGAAACTCATCAAGAGAGCCATGTCGGTCTACCCAGATTCGATGTAGTCGTTCATCCTTGGATTTATAAAGTCCACTATAAACATTGCCACGTCGTGCATCAAAGATCGGGCAAATAACACCTTCAAAAGGAACTGCGTTTGCTGCAATCACTTCTAAACTAGATACTCCAACCAATGGGATTTTCAACGTCCAAGCAAGCGTTTTCGCCAGTGTCACACCAATACGGACACCTGTGTAAGATCCTGGCCCTTGAGAGACTGCAATTGCCTCTAAATCGGCAGGACGCAAGTTCGCTTCTTTTAATAAATGTTCAATTGCTGGCATGGCTTGAATGGAGTGTGTCCGTGCAAACGATGACGTTTGCTCACACAAAATACGTCCATCCTGTACAAGAGCTACGGACAAAGGTGCATTCGCTGTATCAATTCCTAACCAAATCATCGGGTAATCGCCTCACAAATCTTAATAAAATGACTTCCAGTCGGTTCAAATTCAATCGTGCGAGCGGTGTCGCCCGTCCGAGTAATACGAATAGCAAGTCGATCCTGCGGGAGATCCTGTTCAATGTACTGGGCCCATTCAACAATGGAAATAGCCTCTCCATAAAACAACTCGTCCCATCCTAAATCTTCTTCACTATTCTCTAAGCGATAGACATCCAAGTGATTCAAGGGATAGGTGCCTTCATATTGTTTAATAATCGTAAAGGTCGGGCTACTTACCGTCCGCTCCACCCCAAGACCTTTAGCAAGTGCTTGGGTAAATGTAGTCTTCCCTGCCCCGAGATCGCCTTCAAGTGTAACGACATCAGGCGGCGTCAGTAGTTTAGCTAATTGGTGTGCAAGACGCACGGTTTCCTCAAGAGAGGTAACATGTATTTGTTTCTTCATAATAGAATCCGATCCTTTTCAAGTGATGTATTCAGTGTACCGGAAAATGCACGGAACCGCACACCGTATGCATATAATCATAAAAAAACCGACCCAGGGATATCCCCCAAATCGGTTTGTAAGTTTAAATTAAATGGCGGTCCCGACCGGGATCGAACCGGCGATCTCCTGCGTGACAGGCAGGCATGTTAACCGCTACACCACGGGACCAAATAATAAAATGAAACTGCCTGGCAACGTCCTACTCTCACAGGGGGAAGCCCCCTACTACCATCGGCGCTGAAGAACTTAACTTCCGTGTTCGGTATGGGAACGGGTGTGACCTCTTCGCCATCATTACCAGACAATCTTGCTAATCCTTTTTCAAGGACATTTACTATTATATACTACATAGTATGCAATACACAAGAGTTTTTTTGAAAGAATTTTTATTCATTCAAAACTGGATAAAATCAACATTGAATTCAAGACAGCCTTACGGCTCTCTAACTTATATTTGGGAAAGTCCTCGATCTATTAGTATCTGTCAGCTCCACATGTCGCCATGCTTCCACACCAGACCTATCCACCTCATCATCTTTGAGGGATCTTACTTACTTGCGTAATGGGAAATCTCATCTCGAGGGGGGCTTCATGCTTAGATGCTTTCAGCATTTATCCCGTCCACACATAGCTACCCAGCGATGCCTTTGGCAAGACAACTGGTACACCAGAGGTGTGTCCATCCCGGTCCTCTCGTACTAAGGACAGCTCCTCTCAAATTTCCTGCGCCCGCGACGGATAGGGACCGAACTGTCTCACGACGTTCTGAACCCAGCTCGCGTACCGCTTTAATGGGCGAACAGCCCAACCCTTGGGACCGACTACAGCCCCAGGATGCGATGAGCCGACATCGAGGTGCCAAACCTCCCCGTCGATGTGGACTCTTGGGGGAGATAAGCCTGTTATCCCCGGGGTAGCTTTTATCCGTTGAGCGATGGCCCTTCCATGCGGAACCACCGGATCACTAAGCCCGTCTTTCGACCCTGCTCGACTTGTAGGTCTCGCAGTCAAGCTCCCTTATGCCTTTGCACTCTACGAATGATGTCCGACCATTCTGAGGGAACCTTTGGGCGCCTCCGTTACTCTTTAGGAGGCGACCGCCCCAGTCAAACTGTCCGCCTGACACTGTCTCCTGCCCGGATCACGGGCAAGGGTTAGAAGTCCAATACAGCCAGGGTAGTATCCCACCATTGCCTCCTCCGAAGCTAGCGCTCCGGTCTCTTAGGCTCCTACCTATCCTGTACAGGCTGCACCGGAATTCAATATCAGGCTACAGTAAAGCTCCACGGGGTCTTTCCGTCCTGTCGCGGGTAATGCGCATCTTCACGCATATTATAATTTCACCGAGTCTCTCGTTGAGACAGTGCCCAGATCGTTACGCCTTTCGTGCGGGTCGGAACTTACCCGACAAGGAATTTCGCTACCTTAGGACCGTTATAGTTACGGCCGCCGTTTACTGGGGCTTCAATTCAAAGCTTCGCTTGCGCTAACCTCTCCTCTTAACCTTCCAGCACCGGGCAGGCGTCAGCCCCTATACGTCACCTTACGGTTTTGCAGAGACCTGTGTTTTTGCTAAACAGTCGCCTGGGCCTATTCACTGCGGCTCTCTCGGGCTATTCACCCTACCAGAGCACCCCTTCTCCCGAAGTTACGGGGTCATTTTGCCGAGTTCCTTAACGAGAGTTCTCTCGATCACCTTAGGATTCTCTCCTCGCCTACCTGTGTTGGTTTGCGGTACGGGTACCTCCCACCTCGTTAGAGGCTTTTCTTGGCAGTGTGAAATCAGGGACTCCAGGGTATACACCCCTTGCCATCACAGCTCAATGTATTAGAAACGGGATTTGCCTCGTTTCACACCTCACTGCTTAGACGCGCATAACCAACAGCGCGCTCACCCTATCCTTCTGCGTCACCCCATCACTCAAACGGTGGGGAGGTAGTACAGGAATATCAACCTGTTGTCCATCGTCTACGCCTATCGGCCTCGACTTAGGTCCCGACTGACCCTGAGTGGACGAGCCTTCCTCAGGAAACCTTGGGCATTCGGTGGAAGGGATTCTCACCCTTCTTTCGCTACTCATACCGGCATTCTCACTTCCAAGCGCTCCACCAGTCCTTCCGGTCTAGCTTCAACGCCCTTGGAACGCTCTCCTACCACTGACACCAAAGGTGTCAATCCGCAGTTTCGGTGATTCGTTTAGCCCCGATACATTTTCGGCGCAGCGCCACTCGACCAGTGAGCTATTACGCACTCTTTAAATGATGGCTGCTTCTGAGCCAACATCCTGGTTGTCTGGGCAGCGCCACATCCTTTTCCACTTAACGAATACTTTGGGACCTTAACTGGCGGTCTGGGCTGTTTCCCTCTCGACTATGGACCTTATCACCCATAGTCTGACTCCCAAACATAAATCATCGGCATTCGGAGTTTGTCTGAATTCGGTAACCCGGGATGGGCCCCTAGTCCAAACAGTGCTCTACCTCCGAGATTCTTAACGTTTGAGGCTAGCCCTAAAGCTATTTCGGAGAGAACCAGCTATCTCCAGGTTCGATTGGAATTTCACCGCTACCCACACCTCATCCCCGCACTTTTCAACGTACGTGGGTTCGGGCCTCCAGTAAGTGTTACCTTACCTTCACCCTGGACATGGGTAGATCACCTGGTTTCGGGTCTACGACCCCATACTCATTCGCCCTATTCAGACTCGCTTTCGCTGCGGCTCCGCATTCTCTGCTTAACCTCGCATGGAATCGTAACTCGCCGGTTCATTCTACAAAAGGCACGCCATCACCCATTAACGGGCTCTGACAACTTGTAGGCACACGGTTTCAGGATCTATTTCACTCCCCTTCCGGGGTGCTTTTCACCTTTCCCTCACGGTACTGGTTCACTATCGGTCACTAGGGAGTATTTAGCCTTGGGAGATGGTCCTCCCGGATTCCGACGGAATTTCACGTGTTCCGCCGTACTCAGGATCCACTCTGGAGGGGATGAATTTTCGGTTACGGGGCTTTTACCCTCTTTGGCGGACCTTTCCAGATCGCTTCGCCTAACTCATCCTTTTGTAACTCCGTATAGAGTGTCCTACAACCCCAGGAAGCAAGCTTCCTGGTTTGGGCTTTTCCCGTTTCGCTCGCCGCTACTCAGGGAATCGATTTTTCTTTCTCTTCCTCCGGATACTTAGATGTTTCAGTTCTCCGGGTTTGCCTCGTATTTGCTATGTATTCACAAATACGTACCATCCTATTAAAGATGGTGGGTTTCCCCATTCGGAAATCTTCGGATCAAAGCTTACTTACAGCTCCCCGAAGCATATCGGTGTTAGTGCCGTCCTTCTTAGGCTCCTAGTGCCAAGGCATCCACCGTGCGCCCTTTCTAACTTAACCAAAAGTTAACGTTCTTCTTTCAATCAGCGATGATTAAAAAGAAAGAACAAAAGAATCGCTGTTCGGCTCACATAAATGTGTCCGACTCGGTTGATTATCTTGATTTGTTGCTTCAATGTTGTTTTATCCAGTTTTCAATGAACAAGTTTTGAAGAATATATAAGAAACGACGATTGCTCGAAGTACCATATAAACCTTCAAAACTGAACGCAAAATGTCAACGCTATGAACCAAAGGTTCATTTCCGAATGTGCAGCTTCTTCATCACAAGGATGTTCCACTGACATATATCCTTAGAAAGGAGGTGATCCAGCCGCACCTTCCGATACGGCTACCTTGTTACGACTTCACCCCAATCATCTGTCCCACCTTCGGCGGCTAGCTCCCCTAAGGGTTACCCCACCGACTTCGGGTGTTACAAACTCTCGTGGTGTGACGGGCGGTGTGTACAAGACCCGGGAACGTATTCACCGTGGCATGCTGATCCACGATTACTAGCGATTCCGGCTTCATGCAGGCGAGTTGCAGCCTACAATCCGAACTGGGAACGGTTTTCTGGGATTCGCTTACCCTCGCGGGTTTGCAGCCCTCTGTACCGTCCATTGTAGCACGTGTGTAGCCCAGGTCATAAGGGGCATGATGATTTGACGTCATCCCCACCTTCCTCCGGTTTGTCACCGGCAGTCACCTTAGAGTGCCCAACTGAATGATGGCAACTAAGATTAAGGGTTGCGCTCGTTGCGGGACTTAACCCAACATCTCACGACACGAGCTGACGACAACCATGCACCACCTGTCACCACTGTCCCCGAAGGGAAAGGCATGTCTCCATGCCGGTCAGTGGGATGTCAAGACCTGGTAAGGTTCTTCGCGTTGCTTCGAATTAAACCACATGCTCCACCGCTTGTGCGGGTCCCCGTCAATTCCTTTGAGTTTCAGCCTTGCGGCCGTACTCCCCAGGCGGAGTGCTTAATGCGTTAGCTGCAGCACTAAGGGGCGGAAACCCCCTAACACTTAGCACTCATCGTTTACGGCGTGGACTACCAGGGTATCTAATCCTGTTTGCTCCCCACGCTTTCGCGCCTCAGCGTCAGTTACAGACCAGAAAGCCGCCTTCGCCACTGGTGTTCCTCCACATCTCTACGCATTTCACCGCTACACGTGGAATTCCGCTTTCCTCTTCTGTACTCAAGTCCCCCAGTTTCCAATGACCCTCCACGGTTGAGCCGTGGGCTTTCACATCAGACTTAAAGGACCGCCTGCGCGCGCTTTACGCCCAATAATTCCGGACAACGCTTGCCACCTACGTATTACCGCGGCTGCTGGCACGTAGTTAGCCGTGGCTTTCTGACGAGGTACCGTCAAGGTACGGGCAGTTACTCCCGTACGTGTTCTTCCCTCGCAACAGAGCTTTACGATCCGAAAACCTTCTTCACTCACGCGGCATTGCTCCATCAGACTTTCGTCCATTGTGGAAGATTCCCTACTGCTGCCTCCCGTAGGAGTCTGGGCCGTGTCTCAGTCCCAGTGTGGCCGATCACCCTCTCAGGTCGGCTACGCATCGTTGCCTTGGTAGGCCATTACCCCACCAACTAGCTAATGCGCCGCGGGCCCATCCTGCAGTGACAGCCGAAACCGTCTTTCAGAGTTCCTTCATGCGAAGGAACTGATTATTCGGTATTAGCCCCGGTTTCCCGGAGTTATCCCCATCTGCAGGGCAGGTTGCCCACGTGTTACTCACCCGTCCGCCGCTAATCAAAAGGAGCAAGCTCCAATTGATTCGCTCGACTTGCATGTATTAGGCATGCCGCCAGCGTTCGTCCTGAGCCAGGATCAAACTCTCCATAAAGAGAATTGATTGCTCAATTCGTACTGGCATCATTTAAGATGTCTATCAGATCAATTAAGATCTGTTTGTGTTTGTTTACCGGTAAAACCAGTTTCCCAAACGATATTTCGTTGACATTTTGCTGTTCAGTTTTCAAGGTTCATAAGGTTATAAATAATGGAGCGGGTGAAGGGAATCGAACCCTCATCATCAGCTTGGAAGGCTGAGGTTTTACCACTAAACTACACCCGCGTTATATGATGGCGCGCCCGGCAGAAGTCGAATCCACAACCTTCTGATCCGTAGTCAGACGCTCTATCCAATTGAGCTACGGGCGCTCGCTAAGATCTATAAGTATATTTGGTGCGGTAAAGAGGACTTGAACCTCCACGGGGTTAACCCCCACTAGGCCCTCAACCTAGCGCGTCTGCCATTCCGCCACTACCGCTTAATTTATTATTTTTTCGACATCCTTTATTATACATGATAAGTAAAGTTTGTCAAGCGTTAAGTTCAAGTTTTAAGTTTTAAGTTTTTAATAGTAAATGGTGAGCCATGCAGGATTCGAACCTGCGACCCTCTGATTAAAAGTCAGATGCTCTACCAACTGAGCTAATGGCTCGTACAATTTGAACTTAGATAGTGCTAGAAATACCTTTTGGTACTTCCCGCAAAGTTTCTCAAACAGAGTTTGAAAAACTTGGCTGGGGTAGCTGGATTCGAACCAACGAGTGACGGAGTCAAAGTCCGTTGCCTTACCGCTTGGCTATACCCCACAATTACTATTTAGAAAGAACATGGTGACCCCTACGGGATTCGAACCCGTGTTACCGCCGTGAAAGGGCGGTGTCTTAACCGCTTGACCAAGGGGCCGTTATGATTGTTGTAGTTTGTCGTTTGTCGTTGTTGTTCCTTGTCGACTTTTATTATTATAGACAGTCTTTCGCTATTCGTCAACACTTTTTGTGAAACTTTTTTAAAAAACGTCCAATCCCTTGATATAACGGGGATTGGACGTTAAAGAAATATCGCTTTTACTTCGTTTCTTTTAGCACGCCGTGACATTTCCCACACCGGTATCGTTGCGTGTCTACGCGTCTCTTCCGCTCATATCTTAGACCACACTGCATACATGAGTAGATTCGGATCGACCTAGAAGATAGTTTACGACTTTTAAGTGACTTGCAAAATCTCGGGGAATTCGTTTTTTTTAATAGAGCTTTAAAATCAGAATCACCGTGTTTGTAGCCTCTTCCTTCTATATGAAGATGATAGTGACATAATTCATGTTTTATCACACCCACTACTTCATCCCTACCAAATTCTTTCTCGATTTGAGGATTCACTTCAATAGAATGATCCGACAGCATATACCTACCACCAGTCGTCCGAAGCCGACTGTTATAACTAACTACATGTTGAAAAGGTTTATGAAACCATTGCATCGATAATGCTTCAGTGAGCGCCTGTAATTCAGGTATCGTTAGGATTGGCTCATTCTGCATCATTTTTTAGTTGGGGGTAACATCGTTAGAGCAATTCTACCTTTAGCTTTGTCTACAGTCTCAACCCATACTGTTACAATGTCTCCTGAAGCCACAACATCCAATGGATGCTTAACGAACCCCTTTTTCAACTTAGAGATATGAACGAGTCCATCTTCGTGAACCCCAATATCAACGAACGCACCAAAATCGACAACATTTCGCACTGTTCCCTGCATTTCCATTCCTTCATGCAGATCTTTCATATCTAAAACATCTGCTTTTAAGAGTGGCTGCGGGTACTCTTCACGTGGATCACGATTCGGTCGTTTCAACGTTTCGATTACGTCGTTGACAGTTACAGTACCAATGTTCAACTTATTCGCTAGTTGTTGACTCGATATTTTATCAAGTGCATCGATAGCTTCAGCTGACCCGATTTGTTTTTTTGTGATGCCTGCATCCTTTAAAATCTCCTCGGCTAGTCCGTAACTTTCAGGATGAATCCCTGTTCCATCAAATAATTCTTTAGCATTCGGCACTCTTAGGAAACCGATTGCTTGTTCATAAGTCTTCGCACCCAAACGTGGAATTTTCTTCAACTGAATTCTTTTTTCGAACTGACCTTCTTCTTCACGTTTCTTCACAATATTTTCAGCTACCGTCTTAGACAAACCTGCAACATATTGCAGTAACGACGCAGAAGCAGTATTCACATTGACTCCCACTCGGTTTACTGCAGTTTCTACGACAAAAGATAGAGACTCTGCTAGTTGCTTTTTAGGAACGTCATGCTGATATTGGCCGACACCGATTGATTCGGGATCAATTTTAACTAATTCAGACAGTGGATCTTGCAATCTCCTGGCAATTGAAATTGCACTACGTTGCTCAACTTGAAGATCCGGAAATTCAGAACGCGCCTGTGCAGAAGCTGAATATACACTTGCCCCAGCTTCATTGACAATGACATAGGCTACTTCAGTAACGGCTTCCTTAATCGTTTCAGCAATGAACTTTTCTGTCTCTCTAGATGCAGTTCCGTTGCCTATCGCTATTAGTTTTATGTCGTATTTCTTCAGCAACTGCAAGACAATTTTCTTGGATGCCTCTTTTTGAGCTTTAGGAGGATGTGGATAAATTACTGAGATCTCCATATTTTTGCCCGTTTCATCTATGACTGCAAGTTTGCACCCAGTACGGAATGCCGGATCTACACCTAGCACCATACGTCCTTTTAACGGTGGCTGTAATAGTAAACTTTTTAAGTTCTCCGCAAATACATGAATTGCTTGCGCTTCCGCTTTTTCTGACAACGCAGTTCTAATTTCACGTTCTACAGAAGGCGCAATTAATCGCTTGAAAGAGTCTTCCAATGCTTCTTTTACTTGCGAAGTAGCTGGAGACGATTCTCGTTTAATAACACTTCGTTCCAAGTCTCCGACAATTCGATCTGCTGGAAACCCTACAGAAACACGTAATACATCTTCTTTTTCACCACGGTTAAGTGCTAGGACACGGTGCGGAACTACTTTAGACAAAGGTTCCTCATACTCGTAGTACATTTCATAGATACTTTTTTCATCTTGAGCATCTTTACGTTTTGCGGAGATGATTGTCCCACTAGACCAGCTGACTTTCCGAATCTTTTCACGCAAAGTGGCATCATCCGCAATGCGTTCAGCAATAATATCTTGCGCACCTGCCAACGCTTCTTCGACAGTGTTTACTTCTTTTTCTTGGTCAATGAACGCTTTTGCTAACGTTTCTGTAGGTTGATTTGTAAATTGTAAGAGTTGATCTGCTAGCTCGTTCAATCCTTTTTCAATCGCAATCATGGCACGCGTGCGCCGCTTTTGCTTGTAAGGGCGATACAAGTCTTCAAGACGTTGTAAAACGTCGGCAGTTACAATTTGTTGTTCCAGCTCGGGTGTTAGTTTGCCTTGTTCCCCTATCAGACGGAGCACTTCTTCTTTTCGCTGCTCTAATCCTTTGCTGTACTGATAAGCATCTTCAATATCTTTAATTTGAACTTCATCTAATGAGCCGGTTGCTTCTTTACGATATCGTGCAATGAAAGGTACCGTATTCCCCTCATCCAATAACGCTACAACTTGCTTGGTTTGTTTCAACGGAAGTGCTGCACGTTTTGCGGTTAGTTCTAAAATTCGTTCTGACATTTCCATTCCCCCATTCATTCCTTCTTAGTTTACCATGAAAATGGACACAAAAAATCCCGCCTCCTAGTTACAGAAGCAGGGTTCCTGCGATAAACGTCGCATCGTCGCCAGGTTTCACCGTTTCGCGTACCAATTCAGATAGCGCTAGAGGATCATCACTTTGGCTTAAATAAGCTTTGGGACTTCTTAGTTCAACACCATCTGAGTGCATGAAGAACAAGTCACCACGCTGATACGTATACTCTTGAGTCTTCATCTTTTGAGGACGTCCGGATAAGTACCCCATCACTGGAAGTGGATATAACATTTTGCCGTCATGTTGCCGGATATACAACCGGACATTGCCCACACAACTATGTTGAATCGTTTGCTGAGTATAATCTACTTTTACAATAGCAACCGCTGCTCCGCGCTTTTGAACCATGTGTTCATTGATGCGACTGAGTAATTCCTCAATCGTTTCTGCGTGATGCTCTTCTAATATTCGCGGCATGACTTCTGCAGACTGTCGGGCAACCATTCCACTCCCGAGTCCATCTGCAATGGCACATATGAAATAATCCTCTTCCGCATGAAGAAAGTACACGTCCCCTGAATCACGATTTCCACCTTTGGCCTGCTGATAGACATACGCCTCGATATGATCGTTTTTAAATGATTCCATTAGGTGACTCCGCCTGCAGCCACAATGGCTTCCTGCAATTTCTTAATTGCCTTGCGTTGAAGTCTTGACACATGCATTTGAGAGATGCCAAGAAGCTCACCGGTCTCTTTTTGGCTAAGTTGTTCAATATATGTATATTGGATGATCTGTTTCTCTCTGTCAGACAATACATTCAACGCATCTGCTACTAGTAAACGCTGATCTGTTTTTTCATATCCGTCGTCTTTTGCACCGATAATGTCAAACAGAGTTACCGTTCCACCTTCAGAATCCGCTTCAAGCGTATGGTCCATAGAAAGAGCCTGATAGCTACGTCCCATCTCCATTGCTTCTAACACCGATTCTTCGTCCACTTCCAAGTACTCTGCAATCTCGCTCACTAACGGTGAACGTTGAAGTTCTGTAGTAAGAGTCTCTACAGTGGCTTTTATGCGAGGACCGAGCTCCTTTATACGACGCGGGACATGGACAGCCCAAGTTTTATCACGTAAAAACCGTTTAATCTCTCCGATAATAGTAGGGACTGCAAACGCTTCGAAACTACGACCGAATTCAGGGTCGTAGCGACGGATAGCACCGAGTAGGCCTAGCATGCCCACTTGAGCGATATCTTCATGATACGATTTCCCTTTAGAATACTTACGCGCAATCGATTGAACAAGACGCTCGTAATGCATGACCAAATGTGTTTGTGCTTCGTCATCCTCATTCTCTTGATAACGGCGAATCCACTCTAGTACTTGTTCTTGAACTTGCGGATCACGAGTAGGCTGTTTGCTTGACATCCGCTTCGCCCCGCTCTCTGCCAAGGTATTTGGTCATGAAAACAGTGACTCCTTCTTCATGATGGACTTTAACATCATCCATAAGTGTTTCCATTAAGTAGAGTCCCAGTCCTCCTTCGCGTAAAAGTTGGACATCTGTATCTTGCTCAGTATAAGGACCGACTCGTTTTTTTGTTTCTTCGAAGTTAAAACTTTGACCGTGGTCCGCTACCATAATTTCTAACCTATCCTCATACAATGCGCAGCCTACAATAACTTCGCCTTCTTCGTCATCATCGTAAGCATGACGAACAGCATTTGTTATAGCTTCACTTGACGCTATCTTCAAATCTTCAATTTCGTCATATGTAAAACCTAAACGGCTTGCTAAACCTGAAATGGTAAGTCTTGCAACACTTACATACTGGGGCTTAGCTGGAACTTTAATTTCAATGTAATCAAACGGTGCCATTTGGGTCCCCACTTTCCATTTCAATCTCTACGATATCATCGAGTCCAGTAATTTCGAACAATCGTTTCAAACGCTTATTTAATCCGACAATTTTAACAGACCCATTTACTGCTTTTACTCTCTTATAAAAAGCAACGAACACACCTAGTCCAGTACTGTCCATATAATTCACTTCTGAAAAGTCGAGAACAGCTTGACACTCAGGCTCATCTGCAACTTTTTCAAGTCTTTCTCTTAAGGTTGGAGCTGTAAAAGCATCAATCTCACCAACGATTTTAAATAAATGGACACAGTCTTTCTGTTCCACATCAACTTGTAAATTCATTTATAGACACCCCTTGCTTTCTCATTCTGAATTTAGACCTCTAAAGAAGTGTTTACCCTTAGAATCTTTAGACGAAACATCTTTTATTCTTTTTTAAAGAGAACAAGTGTGAAATCATCATGCAGCATGTAGTTTTGCATTTTAAATAATTCAGTATACAAGTAGTCCGTAATTTGTTGGGCCGGTTTGTCCTTCATTTCCCGTAGCATCTTCAAAATAACTTCCTCATCAATGAAGCCTTCCGCATTACGACCTTCCGTCACACCATCTGTAAGCATGACAATGAAGTCTCCAGGAAGCATTTCAACCGAATTCTCTTGGAATACAACATCTTTACGTATTCCTAATAGAAGTCCTTTTGCATCTAGTTCTACAAATCGATCCTCAGCAGCTCGATAGAGAATTGCTGGTTCATGACCTGCTGAACCATAGGTGAACTTACTAGTATTCCCGTCATATTTACCGTAAAACATCGAAATGAACATGGAATCATCCATACTCTTTTCAACAATCTGGTTGATGACTTCCAACACGTGTTTCGGTTCTGTTGCTTTGTCTCGCAAACTATCCATACCAAATTTAATCATCGACATACATAAAGCAGCTGGTAGCCCTTTTCCCATGACATCCGCTACTGCCACGCATGCTTCCTCATGACCTTGTTCAATGAAGTAGACATAATCCCCACTCATGTTTTTCGCAGGTTTACTCACCATGCCGATATCCAGTCCCGGTACATCAGGTACCGAAGTCTCTAGTAGCATGTCCTGAACTTTTACAGCAACGTCCATTTCAATTTGCATCGCTTCCTGCTTTCGCAGAAGACTTTGGTGCTCCATTAACGCTAAACCGTAGTGAATCATAATCTCTATTAAAAAATCATAAGAAGGACCAATACTAGGGGCTAGATCAGGAAAAATCTCTTCCACTGTATTTTTGTGAAGACTGATCACTTCTTCTGGAGATATCTTTTTCTCGATGAATTTCCGGCTTACTTGCTGGGCAGCATATAAGTCGGTTTCATCCTTATGAGCGACGTATTTACGAAGCAGTTCTGAATACTGCTTTCCCACTTCTTGCGGCATTCCTTATTCTCCTTATCGCAGCCATTTAGTTGCCGTTATTGTTGTACCTTTTCCTACCTCTGATTCGACTTTGAAGTCATCCATGAGACGTTTTACACCAGGCATTCCTGCACCTAGTCCGCCAGAAGTTGTAAATCCATCTTCCATTACTCGTCGTAAATCAGGTATTCCGGGTCCCTCATCTGAAGCAATGATGGTCATCCCTTTCATGCCATCGATAGAAAGACGCTCAATTTCAATCTTCCCTTTACCTGCATATAAGTAGATATTACGCGCTAGTTCACTTATCGCGGTAGTAATACGCGCTTGGTCCACTGTTCCGAACCCGGAGTTTTTCGCTTCATTTCGACCAAGCTGTCTTGCAGCAACAATATCCCATTCCGTGAAAATCTCTACAGAAGACCGGTTATCCATATTCAGGCCTCCAATTCTTTGCGAAGCTTCGTAAGACCATTTTCAAGATCAAGGGCTGTCATAACGTTTTCCAATCGAATACCAAGTTCAATCAATGTAATTGCGACGGCAGGTTGGATACCCGTAATGACCACTTTTGCTCCCATGAGACTTGACATACTGATTACGTCGCCTAGTACTTTTGCTATAAATGAGTCAATGAAGTCTATAGATGTTAAGTCGATGACAACACCTCTAGCTGTAGTTTCGTGCATTTTGTTCAGTAAATCTTCTTGAAATTGGATGGCTGTTTGGTCATCTAACTCCCACTGAATCGAAACGATTAACACTTCATCTAGTTTTAAAATAGGAATTCGAACATTCATTTTACTCTACCTCCACTATTTCGCGGTTTGTTAAGCTAAGTGCTTCCTGCATGCCCCTACGCAATGTACTTGTTGTCGTGAAATCACTTAAATTAATGCCAAGAGCGACGATGGTTTGTGCAATTTCAGGTCGAATACCGACGAGCATACATTTAGCACCAACGAGTCGCACAGCGTCTGCCGCTTGGATTATATGATGCGCAACCATTGTATCTACCACGGGGACACCAGTTATATCGAGCAAGACTACTTCAGCACGTTGCTGAACTACGCCTTCTAGTAAATTTTCCATAATCAATTTTGCACGTTCTGTATCAATAGTTCCAACTAGCGGCATGATGGATACTTTGTCCACAACCGGGATTAGTGAAGCGGAAAGTTCTTGCAATGCTACCTTCTGCAGTGCGTCCGTTTGCTCCCACTTAACTGCATATGCTTCTATAATGCTCTCGCGTAGCGGGTTGATCCATTTAGTGAATACACCCATGAAGATTCTTAGATTTTGTTCAGTAATGACATCTTCATCTTCTAGCATTTCAAAAACAACGGATGCAAAATTATCGATTGCTTTGTTGACGAACTTAATAGACCATCCAAACCGGATTACTTTTTCAGTGAAGTCTTCTAATCTTTCCTTGTTAACGGTCTGTTCGCTCTCATTAATATTAGATGTCATTAATGTCGTAAACTCTCGACTCGTCTTCTCGACAAGATGTTGCGGCATAAAATGGAAGAAACGTTCTCCTTTTTCTTCTTTCATTAATTCTATCCATTGGTCAATTATGGCGTCCATATGTTCGTTGACTACAACCCGCATTTTGCTATTCATAATACTGTCGGCTCCCCCTTATAATGAAAACACGTTTTTCTTTGTCTATTAGTATAACGGATATTGTGCCATTGAGCATCTTTTCTGTACAAAAAATCCATCCTGTCGGAGGACGGGATGGATTTTTTTGCTATGTATGCCTATAAATTTGTAAGTCCGAAACTGACTTCCAGTGCATCGTCCACCTTTTGCATAACATGCTGATCCAAGTGGGTGATCTTATCTGTAAGCCTTGATTTGTCGAGCGTTCGGATTTGTTCGAGCAGGATTACTGAGTCCCGCTCAAATCCATGACGTGCTGCATCAATTTCGACGTGTGTCGGTAACTTTGCTTTTTGTATCTGAGCAGTGATTGCCGCTACGATCACTGTTGGACTAAACCGATTCCCGATATCATTTTGAATGACGAGAACCGGTCGTGTGCCACCTTGTTCAGAACCTACGACAGGCGACAAATCCGCAAAAAAGACATCTCCGCGTTTAATTGCCAACTTTTCATCCTCCGCTTACGAGTCGTTCCACCGTATGCTGTGCTTCGAATTCCGCATGCAGACATTCAGCAGCAATTCCAAGATTGATTTGGGACATTTCCACGTATCCACGCATCATCTCTTCTCTGATTGTATTCAACTCACAATCAGTTTTATACCGCGTAGCCGAGTAATATACGAAATCTCCCTGCTGCTCCTGATGGACGATCGTCTGTTCATTTTGTTTCAGCATCTTTTCGGGGATTTCCATAAGTAATTCTTTTTTGTTTTGGTTAGCATCCAACTCAAGCACCTCCGACAAAACCCGTTCCTCATTTCTATACATGTTTATCTTACCATTGGAGTTCGACAATGAAAAGACAAATAAAGAAATATAGCGACAAGTTGCGCAGTGAAGTATAGTAGTTTGTCGAAAAGTGCGAGAGATAGAGCTAGTCAACTAGTCCCCGAAATACTGTCTTTGTACACGTCCGGCAATCGTTACGGCGATTTCATAAGGAATCGTACCGATGCGAGTTGCCCATTCTTCCATTGTAATTTCTTCTGCCCCTTGTTTCCCAATTAACACAACAGGCTCACCTTCAGGTATGTATTCTGGCAAACGAATCATGCATTGGTCCATACAAATCGTTCCGATAATAGGGACACGTTGCCCCCGAACGAGAACTTGCTGTCCGCGTAAGTTTCGTTTTAACCCATCTGCATAACCTATTGGAAGAGTTGCAATCCATTCCCCTGGTTGTGCATTGTACGTACCGCCATAACTAATAGCTTCAACTGACTTGGCTTGTTTTACAAAAGTGATTTCTGTTTCAAGATGTAGCGCAGGTTCCAATTGAAATGGTAGTTCTGATGCAACGAATTCAGAAGGAGCAATTCCATACATCCCGATGCCAAATCGAACTGCGTCGAGCGCATAGTCTTTAAATCTAAGTGCCGCTGCACTATTTGCCGCGTGAACAAGTTTCGGTCGCTCTGGAAAACATGCAACTAAATTCATGAACGCCTGAAATTGTTCTGCTGTTCTCTCATGTTGTGGTTCATCCGCAGTTGCAAAGTGTGTAAATGTACCTTCCACTTTAATGACTGAAGTTCCTTCAAGAATCGAAAATAATTCCAATAATTCTTGTTTACTCCGTATGCCTATCCTACCCATTCCTGTATCAATTTTTACATGAACGTGTAAACTTTCTTTTGCGCTTTCTAGTTCATCTACAGCTGCACGTGCCCATGCACTCCCGGGAATAGTCAGCGTGATGTTCTGACGTGTCGCTTCTTTAATAAATGATATAGGGGATGGCCCCATTATAAGTATTGGCTGTTGAATACCGTCACTCCGTAAACGCAATGCTTCATCAGGAGTCGCAACTGCCGCCATCGTTGCACCTGCTTGAAATGCAGCACGTGCACTTTCCACCGCTCCATGTCCGTAGCCATCTGCTTTTACTACCGCAATCACCACAGTTCTATCAGGAAGATACTTTTTCAAATTCCCAACGTTAGACCGGATAGCGTCTGTATTCACAACAGCACGAGTCGGTCGGTAGTCAACTAGTTTTTTCATGTCGATCACCTCTTCAGAATAAGTAGTCCTATTATCATCCTGAAAAGCATCGTACGTCAATATAGACGGAAAACGGGCACCCGATTGCCCGGCACCCGTTACTTTGATTTGAATTACTTCACTACGTCAGGTTGCATGGATCCCGCTACTTGAATCAGTTCACCCTTAGTTAATGATTCAGAAGCTACGTAAAACGCAACGCCATCCTGCTCCCAGCGGATTGTATTACCGGATAGTGCTGCTACTGCAAATCCTAAGTCGACAGGATCTCCATCAATAGATACTTGAATTTGTTTTTCTACTGCAACTGCTGGTTCTTGAACAACTACGAACTCTTTACCACCACCGCCATATGATAAGAAGAGACGTGTTCCATCTTCTGTAGCAACTGGTTCTTCGCTAAGAAGTGTGACGTCTTCAAATATAGCTGAAGGGTAGTAAGTTTCAAGGTCAGCCTTTTTATCTTTCGGCAACTCTTCTTTCTTTTCATGATCGCTATTTTCCATTTCAACCGCGTAATCTGCTGCCTTACGCTTTACGCCTAAAGTAATTTTCTTGAATGTCACACGGATTTTTTCTTCCTTGTTTTCATCCAACAATGTTACGTGAGTAGGCAGTAATGTTTTCTTGTCAATATGAATCTGTTGCGTTGGAAGAACTGCCTTATGATTATTGCGAGTTGCCGTTTCGAACACATACGTCTTTTCTTTTTCAGTCATTGTTGATTTCTTATCTGCTTTAATGTCATCAGACAACGTGCTGATCAAGTACGCCTGACTATTTTGTGCTGGCCAATCACTTTGGAATTTGTACGTTTTATTCAAAGAAGGTGTGACAACAAAAACTCCTTCTTCGTTTCGGACAATCAGTTGAGATTCATCTTTTTCTTTTTGTGAAACATCCACTTTGTAAAAGTCAGGTTTCGTATGCCAAACGGTTACATCATACATACGTGGCTCTTCTCCGGTTTTGATTTCCATCGTCGCTTGAAGATCGTAACCCTCGGAATCATTCCATTTCCCACTCAACTTTTTGACAACATCCTCTTTAGATGGTGCCCCGCAAGCAGTCAGTAACAAAAGAAGTACTCCTAACAACACTAATCCAATTTTGCTTCGCATTCTGGTCATCCTCTCCTATTTCAATCGGGTAGGTCATCTTATGAGGAGGGACAGTCATTTATGCAAAGCTGTCTAGATACGTTCCGTTTTTTGAAGAATAACTTGTGCAGCAGCTACGGTTTGAGTATGTGTAATGGACACAAAACCATCTACAGGCTGGTTGTTGAAGTAAAGAATCGGCGCACCTTTTTCATTCGGCAAGATCGCGATATCTAGAAAACTACAGTCCGGACCAATTCCTGTTCCGAGTGCTTTCGCGTACGCTTCTTTAGCTGCAAACCGTCCCGCAAGGAATTCGGTGCGACGCTGACTCGATAGTTGTTGGTAGTGTCGGTGTTCTTCAGTCGTAAGAATTCGATTCCGGAACTTCTCAGATTTGCTGTCCAGCCTTGCAATCCGATCGAGTTCTGTAATATCTAAGCCAATTCCCGTAATCATTTAATCGCCTTCTTTCCATATGGAGTCGAAAAATTGTATACTTAGAACAAAGATCGGGGGAGAGTCATGTTTATCCGCACTGAAAGTTTTTCTCAATACATTCGGCAATACCCTGTTGTAACAACGCTCATTGCTCTTAATGTTATCATTTATCTATTGACGTTGATGCCCTTCTTCGGAGATTCGATTCTCAATTTCGGCATCGGTTCGAATTACATGATTGAACAAGGTGAGTACTGGCGCTTAGTTACTCCCATGTTTTTGCATGCTGGGTTCATGCATCTGTTGTTCAATATGTTTTCTCTGTTCATCTTTGGACCCGAGTTAGAAAAAGTTGCTGGAAAAGCACGTTTTCTCACTGTGTACTTCTTAGCTGGTATTTTTGGAGACATCGCTACATTCTTCGTATACGATTCCAATTATATGCACGTTGGCGCTAGTGGTGCCATCTTTGGGATTTTCGGTGCATTTGCTGCATTGGTCTATTACACGAAAAAAACGTTGCCTCAGCTTCGCCAAATCATATTACCAATTATCGGGCTTAGTGTTGTCATGACTTTTGTCGGTCCTAACATTAATGCCACTGCGCATATTGCAGGGTTGGTCGTTGGATTTTTGATTGGATTAAGTATTTTCCATCCTAAACGGATTATTAGCTGGCGTAAACCTAAATTGAAAGTCGTCGATAAAAGATAAAGACTGCAGGGAAGTCAGTGTTGCTGACGTTCCTACAGTCTTTTTTTGTGATGCTTTAGGTGGGTTATGATCGGATTCCTGAAGGTTATGAGCGTTTTTCTACTTTTATGATCACTTTCCGCTGGTTATGAGCGTTTCCCCTGTTTTATGATCACTTTCCGCGAGTTATGAGCGCTCCCCCTGTTTTATAATCACTTCCCGTGAGTCAAGAGAGTTAATCCAGTTTCATTTCTCGCGAGGGTTCATACCATTCTAGTAATTGCTCAGCCTCATTGAAATCCATTTGACGTAGCCGGACATCGTGTATCCCCATGCCGGACTTTACGTTTAGATGAATGGTGGCTACATCTTGACGCTGTTGAAAAATAGTTTGTCGGATACCCATCGACTGAATTCGTTTCCG
The DNA here is from genome assembly GCF_050858885.1 of Sporosarcina sp. A2. GTDB lineage: Bacteria > Bacillota > Bacilli > Bacillales_A > Planococcaceae > Sporosarcina. The sequence continues at coordinate 2,647,469 of NZ_CP193898.1, forward strand.
CATCGTATAGGAAGTCTCTAAACTAATGCCCCTGGAGCGAATCGTGACTTGGTTACCACTAATACGATAGGCAGCGGACCGATGTTGCCAAATTCCAAGCGACATGACAAGAGGAACAAGTAAGAGCGTTAATAATCCATACGGATAATAAAACCAGCCCACTGCCGCTATTACCGGAACCATCCATAAGAAGTCAATACGATAGAAGAACTTACTCCCACGTTTCGGTAGCTTCTCCACAGGTTCACGCAAATCCAAGTCAGGGAAAATTTCCTGAAGCGGACCGTACATCTCCTTCACTTTCACAAGTGGGAAGAGTTGAATTTTAGATCCATCATCCGCTGCGCCTGCGCTATGTACGATAACTCTGCCGTACCCAAATAACTGGCGTAACGGATTTTCGACTAAACTAACGCTCTGAATACGACTGAGTGGAACCGTTGTCCGTTTTTTCTCAAGTAGACCACGCGTGATGACTAACTCTTCATCCGCCACATTTACCGCGAATCCGTAGTAAGAGAAGAACGTCATCGCAACTGAAAGTAACCACGCTACGAACACTCCAACGAGAACTAAGAGAACAATAACGAGCACACCGAACTTTATAAGTGTCGCCAACTCATCACTCACTCTATCTAACGGTAAAAACTCACCGAACTGCGATAGAAAAATCGCAACTCCTGAAAAGATGACGCCAATCCCTCCAGACGTCGTAGCTAATAAAACGAGCTGTTTCGGATTCAACGAAAATACGCGCTTCTCTTTAACAACCTCATCTTCAACTTCAAACGTATCTACTTCAAATTCCATACCTTCATCAGGCTGTTCTATGTTCCGCTTTTTTGCATCTGCAATTCTTCGCTTGATGCGATCTGCATCTTCCCGCGTCACCGCAGTCAGTTCTGCTTCAGCTTTTCCACCTGACGAAGCGGCAGTCTCAACTTGCACTTTGACAAGTCCGCACGGCCGGTGAAAAATGCCTTCCGTGTAATTCAAGCTTTGAATACGCTCAAACGGGATATATCGTTTTTTGCGGACAAACAAGCCGGATTCCATACGTAGCTCGCCATCTTCAAACCAATAAGAGAACCGCAACCATTTAATGAGACCACTGGATAGTAAATAGATTAGTAATACAGCTCCAAACACCAACGACCAGTTGTCAATGAACCAATTCCCACTGTTATTATTTCTACTTCCGGAAATCAATACAACAACAAGCGGTAAAATGGCTTCTTTCAACGCTTTGATACTTTCCACAACAACCGTTACCCAATGCAGTTTGTAACGTGGTTCAGACATCGTCTTCCGCCACCTTTGCTAGCGCAGATATGCGGTTACGTAATTCATCCGCTTCTTCTACAGCCAGTGCCGGGATTGAATGGACCGTTGCTGCTGATGAAATCGATATTGCAGACAGATCATACTTTTTCAAAATTGGACCTTGTGCTGTATCCACGTGTTGCACACGAACCATCGGAATTAGCGTTCGAGTGACGATGAAAATACCATGTTGCAGTTCAATCTCTGATTCCCGAACTTCGTAGCGCCACCTGGACCATCTGATTTTAGGAAACAGGTAGATGAATAACCATCCGTATAGGACAACAACAGCCGCTGCGATGGCATAGATAAACCAAGGCCACTCAAGGAAATAAGTGAGCGTACTTATACCAATGGCAAACAACGCAACAAGGCCAGTTTGCAACCAGCCATAAAGGCGCCATACGGTGAGCCCTTTTGTGGATAATCGATTTGCAGGCTGACTTCTCAAGTCGGTTCCTCCTCACTTCATACTAGTGTATACGATTCATACCTATAGATGTTTCATTTTACCATAACAAAAAGCTCGAGAAATGCACATTTTCATGCGCACCTCTCGAGCTTAAATACGTTATAGGGTGTGATTAACGCTCTGAGCGTCCGCCACGTGAGCGATCACGGTTTCCACCTTCACGACTTCCACCTGTGCTGCTACGTCCGTCGCGACTTCCGCCACCACCACTACTACGTCCATCACGGCTCCCGCTTCCGCTTCCACCGCTACTACGACGTTGGCCACCGCTGAATCCACGACCGCCACCGTGTGAACGATTTCCGCCACTACGATTGCCTTTATATCCGCCACGGCCACTACCGCCGCCGCTACCACCACGTGATGGTAAAGGACGCTCTTCTGTAATTGATACAGGAGTTGCATCTGGCTCGTTTGTTAAGTGCTTCAATGCTGCTGCAACTAGGTCTGTTGCATCGTACTTAGCAAGAAGGTCTGTTGCAAATTGTACATAGTCATTCAACTCGTTCTTATCAACAGCTTCTCCAAGTGTTTCCACTGCAAGTTTCTGTTGTCCAAGAAGTGCCTCGTCAGACGTTGGTGGCTGAAGTGGAGTCATACGCTTTTTAGTTGTTTCTTCAACGATACGTAGGTAACCCATTTCACGCGGTGTTACAAATGTAACCGCGATACCACTCTTACCTGCACGGCCTGTACGACCGATACGGTGAACGTAGCTTTCAGGATCTTGTGGGATATCGAAGTTGTAAACGTGAGTTACGCCTGAAATATCAAGTCCACGCGCAGCAACGTCAGTTGCAACTAAAATATCAACTTTACCTTCTTTGAATTGACGCAAGACAGACATACGCTTTGCTTGTGTCAAATCACCGTGGATTCCTTCTGCAATGTATCCGCGGATATTAAGTGCGTGTGAAAGCTCATCAACACGGCGCTTTGTACGACCGAAAACGATCGCAAGTTCCGGCTGTTGTACGTTCAACAAGCGAGACAACACGTCGAATTTCTCACGTTCTTGCGCTTTCACGAAGAACTGCTCGATGTTTTCGACTGTCATTTCTTTTGACTTGATTTTTACCATTTCTGGATCCTTCATGAATGTTTCTGCAATTTTACGAATCGGTCCAGGCATTGTAGCTGAGAATAACAATGTCTGACGTTCTGCAGGAACGTTCTCAAGGATTGCGTTGATGTCCTCGATGAAGCCCATGTTCAACATTTCATCTGCTTCGTCCAATACAAGTGTTTGAACGCCGTCGAGCTTCAATGTTTTACGTTTGATATGGTCCAAAATACGTCCCGGTGTACCGACAACGATTTGTGGATTATTTTTCAAAGCACGGATTTGACGTGAGATTTCCTGTCCGCCAAATACGGAAAGGATACGAGCACGTTTGCCGTAACCAATTTTGTAGATTTCTTCAGAAACTTGGATCGCAAGTTCACGAGTTGGTGCGATAACAAGTGCCTGAACTGCAGGATTACTTGTGTCGATTTTCTCGATCATTGGGATACCGAAAGCTGCTGTTTTACCTGTTCCAGTTTGTGCCTGGCCGATAACGTCCTTGCCTTCCATACCAAATGTAACCGTACCTTCTTGAATTGGTGTTGCCTCTTCAAAGCCCATTCTCTTTAGAGAGTCTTGTGTTGATTTACTGATATTTAATTCCGAAAAATTCGTCAAACTTCTCAATCTCCTTTGTGTTTTCCATTTGACAATTGGTTACATTTGCAAATGAAAGCGCGGCAAATCGGAGCCTTATGCTTATTGGGTATGTTTCCGAACGTATACAAAATCTAATGTGGGAAACATGTTTTCCTCCCGGTCAGTTAGATGTAGTGGATGAAAGGAAAGCCCGGTCTTTGCCGAGCGGTTCGATAGAGGATTCTCCTCTTTAGCGGCGATGCCGTCAAACCGTTTTATTCAAAAAAAAGCACTCTTCACAAGAGGAAGAGTTCTGCGTAAATGTATCCAATGCTCATGTTAGTTTACCACAGCGCTAGCTCTACCGCAACCAATACACATGTCATTCTTGTGACGAAACCATCTTGTCTTTGTTCAAGAACGAAAGAACTTTTACAAACCATTGTTCACAATCATCGCTGTAGCAAATGTGATGCTTTCCATTATCCGAGAAAATCAGTTCTTTTTCTTTAGAACCGAGTGACTTGTACAACAATTCCGCGCTCGAATAGGGCACGATTCCATCCTGTTTGCCTTGGACAATACAGACTGGAGTAGTGATTTTCTCATAGTACGGAGCGATTTGACGGACAATCCGTGTGAACTGATAAGCTGAACGAATCGGGGTATTCGCTATTTTGTATTGGTACAAGTGGTAAAACGTATTCGGTGGAAATTGACGGATGACAGGTTCTGCAAGCAAAATAGCTGCATCAGCTAACAGTAACCTCGGTGAGATGTACTTCGCTGCAGCGCTAAGCAAAACGAGACGATCGACAGGATATCTAAGCGCCAGATGCAAGGCTATTAAACCACCCATTGAAAATCCAACGACAACAATTCGATCCGTCCGTTTGCGAAGATGTCTGAAAGTAATCTCTGCTTCCATGAGCCAGGCCTCTGCAGTAATTTCAGAAAGTCTTCCGCCCGGTTCATGTCCCGGCAATATAGGAACTTCGATGATCCAATCGGTTTTTTCCTTCAAAAAACGGATAAACGGGCTTACTTCAAATGAGCCACCCGTAAATCCATGCAGAATGATGACGCCTGTTCTCACCGATTACGCCTCCGTTTCCAATACTCCATTTAATACGTTTTCTAGCGCCATTCCTCGGGAGCCTTTCAACAGAATGATGGACTGGTCATCAATCGATTCAAGCAACGTCGAAATAATTGGTTGGTAATCGTCTTCTATCCACATCAATTTAACAGGTGATTTCCGCGCATGTAGCTCGTCATATAGCCACTTCATTCTTGGTCCGTACAGGGCAATCCCTTTCAACTCTAGGTTGGCTAGTTGGTCGGCAACTGATTCGTGGAAATGTCTTTCGTCTTGTCCAAGTTCCAGCATATCCCCCAGCACTACCCACTTATCTCGACGGAGTTGTGTCTGTCCGATAAAGGACAGCGCTGCGCGTAATGAAGTCGGCGCTGCATTGTACGCATCATTGATGAATAATGCACCACTTTTAGCAGTTATAGGTTGCATCCGCATCGGTGTTAACGTTGCGTTTAATAATGCACTACGAATGCCTTCGTCCGTCATGCTTAGTTTTTTTGCTACAAGCATAGCAGCTAGCGCATTTTTCACCTGATGCTCACCGAATACTGGAATGACGTATTGCCCATCAATCTGTCCAGCAACCGTAAATCGGCTTCCTTGCTCAGTCACTTCTATATCCGTTGCCACTAACTCACAGGATTCCGCATAGCCGAATGCAACAGCATCAAGGTTTTTTTCGGCACCTACGAGTGAAGTCAGTAACGGTTCGTCGCCATCATAGTAAAACTCACCTTCAGAAGAGAGTCCTTGTATGATTTCAAATTTCGCCTTTGCGATACCTTCTCGGCTTCCAAGGTCTTGCATATGGGCTTCACCGATATTCGTAATAATCGCTATGTCTGGTTTTGCAAGTTCAGAAAGGAAAGCGATTTCTCCAAAAGCACTCATTCCCATTTCGAGAACTGCAACTTCCGTTTCTTCTTCAAGTGACAAAATCGTCAATGGCATTCCGAGTTCATTATTAAAATTGCCTTCTGTTTTGCGAACTGCAAACTCTGCACTCAGAACACTTGCGATCAAGTCTTTCGTTGAGGTTTTCCCGTTAGATCCAGTCACACCGACTACTTTACACGTCAGCTGATTTCGATAACTACGGGCAAGTTGCTGGAGTGCCGCTTCCGCATCGTCTACAAAAATTAGTGGCAGTTCTGCAGGTGGATTAGGTTCGTCAGTAAGCCAGAGTGAAGCGACTGCTCCATTTTGGATCGCAGAGTGAACGTACTTGTGACCGTTTGCCTGCTCTCCACGGAACGGGATAAACAAATCCCCTTGTTTAATGTTTCTCGAATCGATTGTTGCTCCTAATACGGTAATTCCTTCCAAGTGTTGTCCGGACGCATTCAGCCATTCCGCCAGTTCAGTTAGTTTACGTTTCATTTATATCCCACTCAATCCATTGTGTATTGTATCTGTTGTTTTTCTGCATGACGCGCAAGTGCTAATTCAATCAGTTTGCCGATCAATTCTGGATAGCTGACACCAGTATGCTGCCAAAGTAACGGGAACATGCTCGTCGGAGTAAATCCAGGCATTGTGTTAACTTCATTGATCAACACTTCATCATTTTCAGTGACAAAGAAGTCAGCACGTACAAGTCCTGCGCAGTCGAGTACTTTAAACGCGCGGTACGCCATGTCTTTCATATGAGTTGCGACATCATCTGGCACGTGTGCAGGGATGACCAACTCGGTGTTTCCGTCTTGATATTTTGCTTCGTAATCGTAAAATGCTGCAACGGGTTTAATTTCCCCCGGGACGGAGCATGCTGGCTCATCGTTGCCTAAAACGCCCATCTCGACTTCACGCGCCGTAACGCCCTGTTCGATAATGATTTTACGGTCGAATTTCAGCGCAAATGCAATTGCTTGCTTCAAAGCTTCACGCGTATCTGCTTTGCTGATCCCGACACTTGACCCTAAGTTTGCTGGTTTTACGAACACCGGGTATTCAAGTGTTTGTTCTGCAGCATCCAACAAGCGAGCTTCATCTTTTTCCCACTCGGAACGGATGAAATGTATATAAGGAACTTGTGCAAGACCCACTTGAGCGAATAATTGCTTCATGACAACTTTGTCCATTCCGGCAGAGGATGCGAGTACGCCATTTCCTGCGTATGGGATATTCATCACTTCAAATAAGCCTTGAACCGTTCCATCTTCTCCATTGGTTCCGTGTAACAACGGCAGGATCACATCCGGCTTTCTATCGAGTTGCAGGAATTGAGCAATACTATCCGGTTCGCTCCCTCCATTACTTTCAAAACGTAACTCTTCAATCGTTTCTGCAGGTTTCGTAATCGGTGTACCTGTACGCCATTCTCCCTCAGACGATATGTAAATTGGCATGACCTCGTATGCGTCAAAATTGACAGCCTGTGTAACGGCACGTGCAGTTGATAAAGAAACTTCGTGCTCCGCTGATTTTCCTCCATAGACTAACCCTAGCTTTTTTTTCATAATAATCCCTCTCGATCCGTTAGTTTTCGTCTCACTAGTTTACCATGAACCGCGGATGATGCTAGAAAAAACCTTTCCGTTCCTCTATGGTTAGACTAGAATCATTCATAATGGAGAAACTTTTAAAACTTTAATTACGTCTTATGAACTAGTTGGAATTCCGGCCTAATTCTTGGTTCCTCCGTATCACTCTCTATAGGAAGGAGTTTCGCTTTGAAACTATCAACCAAGTGGACAGAACGATTCGACTGGACACTCGCCTTGTACTTATTACTATTTTTCATCATCAGTTTAACAGCGATTGGCTCTGCACAAAATTCTGGACAATATAATATGAACTTCATTCCCCTGCAAATCCGTTGGTATGTGCTTGGTGCATTTATCATCTTCGTTATGATCCAATTAGAGCCGCAGCAATATAAAAAGTTAGCGTGGCCTCTTTACGGATTCGGTATTTTCCTTCTCTTCTTTCTCATGGTAGCACCCGGTGGAGAGGACCAAATTGCTGAAATGCGGCTTGGAGCCAAACGATGGCTTCACTTGCCTGTAATCGGAACCATTCAACCTTCGGAATTCATCAAGACGTTCTTCATACTTGGACTGGCAAGGATGGTTAGTATCCATCATGATCGGTATCCAGTAAAATCATTGAAGGTGGATGTGTTGCTACTCGGTAAAGTGGCAGTAATGCTAGTCGTTCCACTTGCTTTCATTATGAAGCAGCCGGATTTAGGAACTTCCCTTGTATTTATAGCGATTACAGTGGCGGTAGTTATTGTTTCCGGAATCTCCTGGAAACTACTCGCTCCGCTCATAGCAGTCGGCGCAACTTTCGGTGCGACACTTTTATGGATGGCGATTTACGCACAAGATTTCTTACAAAAACTTGGGTTTGACCCGTATCAATTTAAACGTGTCTATTCCTGGCTCGATCCTTATTCGTACCCCGGAGAGGAAGGTTACAATCTGATCCAGGCTATGACCGCGATCGGATCTGGAGCATTCACTGGGAAAGGTTTTAAGGAAAGTGTTGTGTACATTCCAGAGAACCATACCGACTTCATCATTAGTGTAATTGGGGAAGAATGGGGGTTCGTCGGAACGAGTCTGCTCATCACGTTGTTTTTCGTCTTCATTTATCATTTAACGAAAATTGCTCTGACGCTGAAAGATACGTTCAGTGTATATGTGACCGCTGGTGTGATCGCTATGCTCGCGTTTCACGTCTTAGAGAATATTGGTATGAACGTCCAACTGTTACCGATTACCGGAATTCCACTTCCTTTCATCAGTTATGGGGGAAGCTCATTATTCAGCAACATGTTTGCGATTGGTCTGATTTTCAGTATACAATTCCATCAACAAGATTACTTATTTGAAACCGAGGAAGATTAACTTTAAAAGACAGGAAAATCTCCCCTTGTGGATACTCATAGGATATCCGTTATAATGAGTGGTTGTAACTCTATGAAACGGCAAAGGTGACCATCTATATGAAAATACAACAAAAAACTGCAGATCGATTCGATTGGCCGCTCGCCTTCCTCTTGTTATTGTTTGGGGCGATTAGTTTAGTCGCAATCTCCTCCGCTCAAACAACTGGACAATACGGTAAAAATTTCATTCCGTCACAAATTCAATGGTATGTCGTCGGTTCCATCATAATCGCGATTACGATGTACTTCGAACCCGAACAATATAAAAAAGCATCATGGCTCATCTACGGAGGCGGTCTGTTCCTGCTATTCATGCTTTTCATACTTCCTGAAAGTATGGAACTCGTTTCACGCCGTAATGGCGCAAAGAGTTGGTTCCACTTACCAGGGGTCGGCAGTATTCAACCTGCTGAATTCATGAAGACGTTCTTCATCATTGGATTAGCTCGTGTCATCACGAAACACCATGAGAAATTCACGGACAAGACGCTACAAACGGACTTCATTCTTCTGATGAAAATCGGTGTCGTCCTAATTGTTCCGTTGTTTTTCATTTTGCAGCAACCTGACCTTGGTACTGCGCTTGTATTTTTAGCTATTACTGCAGCCCTCGCTGTAGTTGCCGGGATTACATGGAAGATACTCGTTCCGATTTTTGTCGGCAGTATCTCCATTGGCGGTACGATGCTGCTAATGGCATTATATGCCCAAGATTTCCTAACGTCACTTGGCTTTAAACCGTATCAGTTCCAACGAATCTATTCATGGCTCGATCCTTACTCGTATTCGTCGAACGAAGGCTTGCACCTAATTACTTCGTTGAATGCTATCGGATCTGGTGAGATTTTCGGTAAAGGATTTAAGGACCGTGAAGTGTACGTTCCAGAAAGCCATACGGACTTCATATTCAGTGTAATCGGTGAAGAATGGGGCTTTGTAGGCGCAAGTGTCGTCATCTGTCTGTACTTCTTCCTCATTTATCATTTAACGAAAATTGCACTAGAGTTAAAAGATCCGTTTAGTACGTATATCGCTGCGGGGATTATTGCAATGATCACGTTCCATGTTTTCGAAAACATCGGTATGACCATTCAATTACTTCCGATCACAGGGATTCCTCTTCCTTTCATCAGTTACGGAGGTAGTTCACTGATGGGCAATATGCTCGCGATTGGACTAATCTTTAGTATGAAATTCCATCATCGTACGTACATGTTCAATTCTGATGATGAAGAATAAAAAAACACGTCCGAGACAAATGTCTCGGACGTGTTTTTAGTCATGGTTGGATTTGCGGGTCTTGCTGTGCAGGCGGTGTAAGGGCCTTAAGCATATCTAGACGCGATTTTGTCATTGTAGCGGAAACACCTAACTTCGCTAAGTTTGTGATGATCTTCTTCAAATCGATTTCTTTCGCCATCTGGTTCCACCTCAACCTTTCTATAGTGCAGGACGCACAAATTGGATGTAAGGTTCTAGTTTGTTCGAATTGTAGTGTTTTTCTTTTGCTAACTATATCATACCACAATTGTCAAGTTTTTAACCTTTCAATTATATTACAAATTATTTAATTTTATGTGAACTATATCCGCCTTGAATCATTGACATACCCCCCACTGGTACATTATGTTTGAAGTAGAAAGGGGTGACGAATAACTATGATCCACGAAGATGAGCTTGTCGTTGCAGAGGAACTTTCCTGTCGCAAGAGTCACCACCCCGATAGTGTGAAAACCAATCTAATCCACCGCTTGAACCGGGTAGAAGGTCAAATTCGCGGAATTCGTAAAATGATTGAAAGCGATGTCTATTGCGATGATATCATCACACAATTCGCAGCTACACAGTCTGCACTCAATAGCGCTGCCAAGGTTTTGTTAGACGGGCATTTAAAAGGGTGTGTAAAAGAACGCCTTGCAGAAGGTGATGACGCTGTTCTTGACGAATTACTTATTACAGTTTCAAAATTAATGAGAAAATAAGGAGGCAATTCAAAATGGAACAAACAACTCTAACAGTTAAAGGTATGTCTTGTGGACATTGTGTGAAAGCGGTTGAAGATAGCGTCGGTAAACTCGAGGGCGTTGAATCCGTTTCAGTAAATCTCGACGCGGGCACTGTACAGGTTTCTCACAACCCTGTTCATGCAGACAGCGAAAAGATCCAGGAGACGATTGAAGACCAAGGATACGACGTAGTGCACTAATAGGTTTAAAACCGCCAGCACTTGCTGTGCGGTTTTCTTTTCTTACTTTTATTTTTCATCAATACATACCCCGATCAGGTACCTTTAAGGAGGATGACGGTCATGAGCGAAAAACGAATAGATATTCCGATAACAGGTATGACTTGTGCAGCTTGTGCAAACAGAATCGAAAAAGGACTCTCTCGCATGGAGGGTGTCCAAGACGTTGCGGTCAATTTCGCAACGGAAAAAGCGGCTGTAACCATAGACACTGGTGCAGCTGACTTACCTGCGCTACGAGCCAAAATACAATCACTCGGCTACGACATCACTGAACGTCATGTCGATCTACAACTTACAGGGATGACGTGCGCTGCGTGTTCTGCACGTATTGAAAAAGTTCTTTCCAGGATGGATGGAATCTTTACAGTGAATGTCAATTTAGCATTAGAGACAGGTCGCGTCACATATGACCCCACTGCACTTTCAGTTAATGACATCATCCTCAAGATTGAAAAGATTGGCTATGGTTCTTCAGTTAAAGACGGTGCGTCGACGAACGAGGAAGACCCTCGTAAGGCAGAGATCCACAAAAAGACTAAAATGTTCGCCATCTCAGCAATTCTTTCTTTACCGTTATTGTGGACAATGTTCGCCCACTTTTCATTCACACGTTGGATGTACGTTCCAGACCTATTCATGAATCCCTATTTCCAATGGGCACTCACAACGCCTGTTCAGTTTTGGATTGGCTGGACATTTTATAAAGGCGCATTCTCTGCGCTACGCAATGGAAGCGCCAATATGGACGTGTTGGTTGTCTTAGGGACATCCGCTGCGTATTTCTATTCGGTGTTCCTCGTCCTAACCGGCTCAGATCATGGGTTGTATTTCGAAACGAGCGCTGTGCTAATTACGCTGATTTTACTTGGAAAACTATTTGAAGCACGTGCGAAAGGCCACTCATCGGACGCCATAAAAAAACTTATGGGACTTCAACCGACGATGGCTGTTGTAGAACAAGATGGTGTTCAATCGGAAATTGCGATTTCCGACGTTCAAGTTGGCGATATACTCGTCATTCGACCTGGAGCATCGATTCCAGTCGATGCTGAAGTTGTTTCTGGCACATCTTCTGTAGACGAATCGATGCTGACAGGCGAGAGTCTTCCTGTCGATAAAGCCGAAGGTGATTTGCTGTACGCTGCAACCGTGAATGCAAACGGCTCGTTGCGCGTGCGTGCGAAGAATATTGGAAAAGACACGATGCTCTCTGGAATCATTCGCGTTGTAGAAGAAGCTCAAGGATCGAAAGCGCCAATTCAACGATTAGCTGATAAAATCTCAGGTGTGTTCGTACCTGTAGTGGTCGGCATTGCTGCTTTGACGTTCGTCATTTGGTACTTCTTCGTAACTCCCGGTGATTTCGCTGAAGCACTGACTAGCACGATTGCGGTACTCGTGATTGCTTGTCCGTGCGCACTTGGTCTTGCAACACCAACATCAATCATGGCGGGTTCCGGCCGTGCGGCAGAACACGGAATACTGTTCAAGACTGCAGAAGCGATGGAACAAACGAAATCAATTGATACAATTGTGTTCGATAAAACGGGCACACTTACTAAAGGTACTCCGGAAGTAACAGACTTCGTAACGTCGGATGCTTCTCAGCGAAACCGGATGATCGCACTATCTGCTGTGGCTGAAAGTGATTCTGAGCACCCGGTTGCACGAGCTGTGACGACATTCGGTGCAGAAAGTGGAAATCGCCTACTTACAGTTGGACAATTCGAGTCAATTCCAGGACATGGCATTCGCTGTACTGTGGACAATGTCGACATACTTCTTGGGAATCAGAAGTTATTGGAGCGCTTCAATATCGAGCTGAATCACACGATTACGGATACTGCTTCACTAGAAAATGAAGGCAAGACCGTCATGTATATGGCTGCGGACGGAGCTCACGTAGCGGTAATTGCCGTCGCCGATACGGTGAAAGAGACTTCTGCTGAGGCTGTGAAAGAACTGCACGCTCTTGGAATGGAAGTTATTATGCTGACGGGTGACCAGGAACGCACTGCGAAATCGATTGCGAATACAGTCGGGATCGACCGGGTGATCGCAGGTGTGTTGCCTGACCAAAAAGCACAAACGATTGTGGCACTTCAAGCTGAAGGGAAACGTGTTGCGATGGCAGGTGACGGGATTAATGACGCCCCCGCTCTTGCCGTTGCGGATATCGGAATGGCAATGGGTACAGGAACTGCGGTCGCTATGGAAGCCGCTGATGTCACGCTAATGCACGGGGATTTGCTACGTGTTCCTGATACACTAAAAATGAGTCGGCTTACTGTCCAGAACATTAAACAGAATCTATTTTGGGCACTTGCCTACAACTCGGTCGGCATTCCGATTGCAGCCGCTGGGTTACTTGCACCTTGGGTAGCTGGTGCTGCTATGGCATTCAGCTCCGTTTCCGTTGTGTTAAATGCACTACGATTACAACGCGTAAAATTGCGTGATTAACTTAAAAGAGAGTCAAAACCGAAAGAAAGTAGAATCTTATCACTTTCTTTCGGTTTTTTATATGGATGCGTTTTTGTTATAAGGGACAAATTTCCCTGTTGCTGTATACTATAGGAATATGACAGAGTTCGAGAAAGGCGGAATACAATGGCAGGAATTATAGGTGGCCTTATGGTCGCTCTTCTTATTTTAAACATCCTGCTAGCAGGCGTTCTTATTTTCTTAGAACGACGTGATGCAGCATCTACATGGGCTTGGTTACTCGTTCTATTCTTCATCCCACTATTCGGATTTATCATCTACTTGCTCCTTGGTAGACAACTGCGAAAGCGGCACTTGTTCCGTTGGTCTGGTCGAGATCGAATCGGGATTGAGACTTTGATTGAATACCAGATGGAAGCAATTGAGGAAGAAACGTTTGAATTTCAATTGGATGACACAGCGCGTTATCACGATATCATTTACTTACATTTAAAAAATAATCATGCAGTATTGACGCAAGATAACGATGTTGAGATTTTCAACGACGGTGATGCAAAGTTTGAAGCGCTTATCCATGACTTAGAAAATGCAAAAGATCATATCCACTTCCAGTACTACATTATGCGCCTCGATACATTAGGAAGCAGAATAATGGAAGTGCTCGTCAGAAAAGCAAAACAAGGTGTTAAGGTAAGAGTATTATTTGACGATATTGGCTCTCGTGGCTTGCATGTCAAACACTTGAAAGAGTTGACGGACAACGGTGGAGAAGCCGCTGCCTTTTTCCCTGCGATTATGCCGCTCATTAACCCTCGTTTGAACTATCGAAATCACCGTAAAATCGTTGTTATTGACGGTCGCATCGGCTACGTCGGAGGATTCAATGTCGGTGATGAGTATCTTGGATTAAGTAAGAAGTTCGGATATTGGAGAGATACGCATTTACGAATAGAAGGAAGCGCTGTACATCCTTTGCAAACCCGTTTCTTTCTGGACTGGAATCAGGCGTTATCCTCTAGTGAAGTTCAGTACAATGATCGGTATTTCCCAGTCATCCCCCGAAAAGGTTCTGTCGGAATGCAGATCGTCTCAAGTGGTCCTGATGCTGAATGGGAACAAATTAAAGATGGCTATTTAAAGATGATTTTCATCGCAAAAGAATACATTTACATCCAAACACCTTATTTTATACCTGATGCGAGTTTCTTAGATGCCTTGCGTATTGCATGTTTGTCGGGTATCGATGTACGGATTATGATCCCGAACAAGCCCGATCATATGTTTGTCTACTGGGCTACGTATTCAAACCTAGGGAGTCTATTGAAAGCAGGCGCGCGTGTCTATATTTATGAAAATGGATTTATCCATGCGAAGCAGATTGTTGTGGATGATGAGTTGGCTACGGTCGGTACCGCAAATATCGATGAGCGTAGTTTCCGCCTCAACTTTGAGATTAACGCCTTCATCTATGATCGTGAAAAGTCACGTGAGCTAGCGGAGTTGTTCGAACAGGACATTCACTTATCTACAGAGTTAACTTACGACATGTATCTGAACCGTTCGCGGGGTATTAAGATAAAAGAGTCCATTTCCCGCTTACTGTCACCAATTTTATAAGCACAAATTAGAACAGGTTGCCCCTTTAGTGGAGGTGCCTGTTTTTTGATGTGAAAGTACGGTTGCTTGGGCGGATTGCCTCATCAAATACTACATTCAGACAAATCCAACAGAGTTTATTTGCATACAAAAAGAGACTGCGACGCAGTCCCTTTTCTCATTTTACTCCGAGGTATTCTTCTAGAGTGATATTCTTCTTGAAAATTTCTTCAGAAATCGGTTTTCCGACATAACGATAATGCCAGGCTTCGTGCATATATCCTGTAACTTCTTCTTTGTTTTTAGGGTAGCGTAAAATGAACCCGTATCGGTGCGCATTCGCAAGAAGCCACTTTCCAGCTTCAGTCTCACCGAAGGAAGAGGACGCCCAATGCTTCTCGTGGTTCACTTCACCAATATCAAACGCAAGACCGGTTTGGTGTTCGGAATAACCTGGACGCGCGCTATAGCGATCGGCAGCTTCTGCACCATCGCGATCCGCATAGCGATTGTAAAGTGTCACCTGATAATCATACGATCGGTATGTGCTAAATGCCGTCAAATTGAAATTGGAAAGTTTCGCTTCAGCGCTCATTTCTTCAAATGCCGCGCGTGCGTCTTTGTTTTCACCTGGCGCAAAAGTTGTAGGTAGTGGATACTTTTTATTGGCCAGTAAGATTTCATTGAAATACGTTGGTTTAGTTGGCAATTTCTGTCCCTCCACATAGCCTCCATCAAACGGTTTCTCTGAATCACTTGGTGTGGTAGGCTCATCAGTTGGTGATGTTTCTGTATCTTCTGAAGGATTAGGTGTATTCTTCGGTTTTGTTTTCTTCACCACTTCTGTATTCTCTTTTTCTGGCAGAGTAACTATTGGTGACTCGGTTTCAGGAGTTGATAATCCAGCTCGTTCCAACGCTTTCTCTACATCCCAGTCGTTAATTCCCACCCAAACAACTAAGCCGATCAGCAGAACAAGCACGACTGTTACTATTGCCTTGAGCCCTTTCGAATGCTTCTTCTTTGTACTTCTTCTTGCTTGTCTTCGATTCATTAGAGTATTGCCCTCTTTCGTTTTGTTTGTTACCTTCTATGTTCTATATCTCAAATATTACAAGTTTATTACGCGTAATGCTTTTCATAGTCTACCATCATTTCTCTCTTAGGACTACTGTGCCTTTTATAAATGATATGCTATGATTACTTTTTCAGTTTGATTTCTTACATGAAGGATGATTCTATTGGCTAACCAACGGTGGCTTTCCGCCAGTTTTTTTGTATTCTTTTTTACATGGGGAATTTTTCTTCCTTATTGGACAGGGTGGTTGACCATTGAAAAAGGTCTTACCGTCTCACAAGCAAGTCTAATTATGGGAATCGGGATGGTAGCACGAGCTCTTTCAACATTCATGGTGTTCCCTGTTTTAACACGAAAGTCCTCTTTACGCGCCGTCATCAAATGGCTATCTATTTTATCTTTATTGCTCGTAGTTTTCTATATTCCCGATACGCCGGTCTGGTCACTCGCGGCGATTACGATCCTGTTCAGTGCCGTCTACCCTATGATTTTACCTGCGGTAGAAAGTGGTGCAACTCTATTAATGCAATCCGAACGGATCCATTATGGTAAAAGTCGTTCATTCGGATCGATTGGCTATACCATCGCTTTACTACTCGTTGGTGCCGCTACCTCAATCTGGAGTGAACAAGCGATTTTGTATTTGATGATTGCCGGCCTTATTGTTACCGTAGTCTTTGCGATGAAAAACGCACCCGCTGTTCTCGATTCCATACCAGAGCAAACTTCTGCAGCTGTTGAGCAGACCAAGTTAAGGACGCTATTTCAAACAAAAGGGTTTCTGACCATTACGATTTTAGCTGTGCTGCTACAAGGTGCTCATGCAGCTTACTATAGTTTTGGATTTATTTATCTAGACGACCTTGGAGTCTCGGGATTGTGGATTGGTGTGATTTTGAATGTTGCGGTATTATTTGAAATCTTATTCTTCCGCTTATCTGACCGCTTGCTAGCCAACACCAAGATTTCGACGATGTTCTTAATCGCCGCTATCGGGTCGACAGTTCGCTGGATAGCAGTCTACCTGTTTCCGTTCACTGCCGTGTTCGTGTTTACGCAAGTGCTTCATGCAGTTTCTTTCGGAATTGCACATTATGCATTCATTCAATACATCTCTACTCGTCTGCCAAAACAGCAAATTGCTTCAGCACAAGGTATGTACGCTGCGTTTGCTATGAGTTTGAGCACAGCATTCCTGACAATCCCTGCAGGCTATCTCTACGATATTTCACCTGGACTCGCGTTTTTAGGAATGGCAGTTTGTACAATTCCAGCAATCTTCATCGTACTCTTTACACGACGAAAGCTTGCGTATTAAAAAAAAGGAAACGGCAGCGCATGAATGCGCACTGCTGTTTCCTTTTTTCATCCAAGAAATCTTAAAAACAGAACGACTGCAAAAGCAATTGCAAATAATGTTGAGAGTCCTTGCATCCAACGAGCCTCGCGTACCATGCCTTGGCTCCTGAATGACTTTGCTCGCGCACTATTTGTCAATGCGAATAGGGCGATCATGCCAATCAATGCATTCTGTAGATCTAGCTTAACAATAAAATAGAGCGAGAATACGCCAGCTATGACAATGCCGATTCCATATATCCAATTACTATTCATCTGCACATGCCTCCAATTCATCGTAAGCTAGGGAATCATTAGTAAAAAAGAAGCCGGAGTAAGCACTCCGGCTAAGACAAGATATGCGAATTACTTTTTCTTCTTTTTGTTCGTTTTCTGTTTCTCATCAACAGGATCCACGATTTCTACATCGACCTGACCATCTGCTTCTACAGCGAGTTCTGCTGCAGTGTGTTTATAATAGAATTTCCGACCTAAATACGTTTGGAATACCATGAACAAACCGCCTACAGCCCAGTACAATGGTAAAGCAGCTGCAACACGATAAGAGATGAACATGATCATAATTGGTGAAATGTAGACAAATAATTTCATTTGAGCTTTTTGTTGTTCAGGCATTGTCCAAAGCGATACTCGCGCTTGAACAAAATACACAGCACCAGCAATCAGCATCATAATCATATCAGGCTCGCCTAGCTTGAACCATAGGAATTCATGTGTTTTCACGACATCATCCGCATATAAAATTGCGAAATACAGTCCCATTATAATCGGCATTTGAATGACTAATGGTAGACATCCCATATTCAATGGATTTACATTGTGTTTGGAATACAAGCCCATCATTTCTTGCTGCAATTTCACCTGGTCTTCTTTGTTTCCTGCATCTTTAGCTGATTTCATTTGTTTCTGGATGTCTTCCATTTCAGGTTTGAGAGCATCCATTTTTACTTTCATCTCTTGCTGAGACTTATAGTTCTTCAACATGAGTGGCATCAAGATCAGACGAATACCCATCGTAATAATGATAATCGCGAGTCCGTAACTTCCGCCTAGTGATTCCCCTAATGTATGAAGCAACCATTCCATCGGTTTAACAAATATCCCGTAGAATGTACCTCTTTGTTCTTGAACACTCGTACAACCACTCAACAAAACGGCAGCCGTAGCCAACATCGTCAAAAATCCAATTCTTTTTTTCACGAAATCCACCTTCACTATTTTCAAACTATTAGCACTCCTATTTTTCTACAGAAAAAAAGAAGAGCCAACGGGATTCTTTCAGTTGCACGTACTCTATATCTCTTCAAAAAGTATACCCTAATACCCTTCACAATTACAAACAAACCTACTGTGAAAGTTTGTTTTCACATATTCCTCACAAAAAACCTGCAGTTCGTGGCCATTTCGGCCCGCTGCAGGTTGTTGTAGTAAGGGTAGCAGTTTACATGTGTGGTGAATTTGCGTTTGTTTAGTTAGTTTAAGATTTATCGGAGTCTGATTTTGGCTCTTTAGACTCGAGTTCATCTGTAATTTCTTTGTCTACTTTTTTGTGGTAGAGACCATCCTCTTTCGCACCTTTACCTTTGTCTTCTACTACTTGGTTGTAGTAGTGAACACTTGTTTGTGCGCCTTCACTTACCATCTTGTTGTCTTGGAAATCATATGGATCAGACATACCCGTTTTGGTCTTATCAGAGTAGTCCGCTTTTTTAGTTTGAACGAATGAATCGACTTTCGTAACTAAATTGTTAACAGCTACTTGTGCTTTGTCGCGGTTTTCCTTCTTACTGAAATACGCATAAGCCCCAGCTGCAAGTGTTGCGAGTAAAATACCATTACGTTTTTTAGCCATAAAAATCAAACCTCCAAGTTTTTACTTACTATTTGAGTTAGTGTTCATGTATAAAGTATACCCCACTTACTAGCATCGAAACGCCCATAACATTTCATTTTCATGACAAGTCTGACTATCGCTAGTTTTCACATACTGCATTTGTTATGATGGAAGAAAGGAATGATGAGGTGAAAGCGCAATGATTCGACAAATGATTGAGGAAGATATTGCTGCCGTCCAACACATTGCCCGTGAGACCTGGAAAGAAACGTATCAAGAACTTTTACCTGAAACTGTCCAACAGAAATTTCTCGATAGCGCTTATTCTACACCCATGCTGTTGAAACGAATGGAAAAGACTGAGATTCTGATTGCGGAACGCAATGGTCGTCCTGTTGGATTTTACAACATGACACGTATTGATACGGATGGAGATGTTGAGCTGACTGCACTTTATATTCTTCCGGAATATCAGCGTCAAGGTATTGGAAGGGAACTTTTCGCAGGGTCCTTAACACTATTGGACCGAGCTATACAGATGTTCGTATACGTAGACGACTTGAATGATCCCGCAAAAGCGTTCTATGAAAAATTAGGTTTCGAGTTACTAGAAGTTTTCGATGAAGACTTCGAAGGCGTCCCTGTAGAAACCGCACAGTATGTTTATATGATCCAACAATCCGCTTTATGCGTATAATTATAAACGTCCGACTCAGTAGCTGAGTCGGACGTTTTTTGTTTTATAATGGACGCATTCCATTGTCATCGTACGGTGTATCCGTATGATTGTGTTCATCTGTATAAATCATTGTAGGCTTTTTCGTAAGACAGAGGATGCCCGCGATATACAACAAGATCGATGTAAGGGATAGAATTCCTCCTGTTAATCCAGCAAGAATAAACATGATTCCAGCAAGCTTTGGATTTTTGTTATTCCAGATATTCACTAGTGCTACAATCGTTAGGATTAAACTTAGTACTAGGAAAGCTACTCCGAGCCAGAGGAAGCCACCAACTGCGTCGAAAAACTGGAAAAACATGTCCATGTCTCCTGGCGCAGTCGAAGGGTTAGACAATATCTCGCCTTCAATTTCGGATCGGATACTCGGATCGGAGCCCATCATTTTTAGTATAACTGCTCCGCCAATCGTAGAGATCACACCTAATACCGTGAAGACTAGACTAATAATCCCTAAGACTCTTTCAGCTGTTCGATTCATATACATCGCCTCACTTTTCTAGTTTCCTACCATGTATACGATTAAACTCAGTAATTGTTTCAAAGATTCCTCATCTTTTAAAAAAAAGGACCGCTAAAAGGTCTGCGATCCGTTGATAACTACTTTATTAAGCTTTTACATCGTTGTATTCTTCGTATCGATTAAACGCGGTAACAACGTATGAACAAACTGCTTCCATCTTCAGATGATTTTCACGCGCATAGTCAGCAGCACGATCTAACAGTTTCTTTGCAACGCCTCCACCACGAAGTGCTTCAGAAACGAATGTGTGATCCATAACCATGACATCACCGAGAAGTGTCCACGTAATTTCAGCTAGTGCTTTACCGTCCTTTTCAGAGCGAAAGGCGTATGTATCTCCGCCAAGTTCTTTTAGTTCAAATTCCATAGGAACAGCCTCCCTTTTTTTATAATACTATCAGGGTGTCCAGATAGGTCAACACTTCTGATTTTCTTATTGGAAGATGGATTTCACTGAATCCACAAGTCCGTTGAAAAACTCTTTAACTTTATCCCAAAATCCAGGATCTATATTACCTAACTTATCTTTAACTTTTGAAGCCATATCGTCCAACTGCTGAGAGAACTTCGAGAAGTCAATATCAAGCTTACTGATCCGGTCCATCAAATCTATTAATAGTTGACGATCTGCATCGCTTAGTTCAATTTTGTGTTTCTCCAATTGCTCCTTAACAATTTGTTCAACGTCTTCTTTCGTTGCAGGTTTTTTGTCAGAAATCTGTTGTTTGATGTCCGTCAATAGTTCAGCAACTTTGTCTTTATCGACACCTTTTTCCGAAAGCTGAGTCGCTACATCCAACTCGTCATTGGCAACGTCTGTGCGATCTTTGTCTAACGTTTCTCCGCTTACTTCATAGGCTTTGTAAATTCCTACTAATGCGGAGTGGCCGGTTACTTTTTTAGGTGCTGCCACTTCCACTTTAGCATCTTCAATACCCGCAGTAAGCATAGCGGTCGCATACATATCAGGAGTTACTTGAGTAATATTATCTTGAGTTACGATTGAAATGACAAGGCCTTTTCCAGCGTCTTGTCGCATAATCTTCGCTGAAGAATACATACGTGCGTTCGGATCGCCGTCTTTAATATAAGTGATCAGATCTTTTCCGGTAACTTCAATTTCTTCGACTTCAGCTTCTTCGTCGACTTTCAAGCTCGTTTTAACACTAGCTCGTTCAGCTTCTGAAAGATTTGCCCCGTAAACAATGATAGGCACTCCTAGCTTTTCGTTGATAGTGCCTTCCGCGGATGCGATATTCGGTAAAACTAATCCAACAGATAGCAGTAGTGCAAGACCAGCAGTAAGTGTTCGTTTCATTTTCGTACCTCCTTGTTTCCAATACATACGAAATGTAAAGCTAAAAGGTTCCCGTTACTCTTTAAGCGATGTCCAGCCATCACGCTGTTCGATCTTGCCGTCTTTCATCAATTTACCAAGCGCACGCTTAAATGCTCCCTTACTTAGGCTAAACATTTCTTCGATTTCCTCGGGTGTTGACTTGTCGGTAAATGGCATTTTCCCATTGGTCTCTTCTAAGTATGCAAAAATCATTTCCGCATCGTCACCTAAACGCTCTTGTTTACGTGGCAAGAGTGAACCATTGAGCGTTCCATTTTCTTGCACATCAATAATACGCACTGTAAGTTCCTCGCCTAGACGTGGCTCTGCAGCCATTTCACTTGCGTGGATGAAGATACGATAATTATCGGGCACGCTTAACAAGAAGGCTCCTACAGGAAGCAACCGGTAAGGACGCGCTTTTAGGTTGTCATTCATTCGATCCTTTTCAGCAATGCCGATAACGTCCAGTACGCGCTCTTCTGTTGCGAGACGTCCGAATATCGTGCCTGCCGGATCTGTTCGCAATGTCATATACAAGGCATCGTCAATTCTCGGCCATAATTTTCGTACATGAGGTAGATCCGCTTTGTTGACGAGCACTTCAAATGCTGCACCGATGTCTACATACGCTCCGTACTGGTCATCGATTCGAAGCACGCGCGCCCAGCCATAAGTACCCATTGTCATATGAGGTATTTGCATTGAGGCTGCGAGTTCGCCTCGTCTATTCATAAATAAGAATACATCTGGGGTATCTCCTGCTTCTAATGTTTCTGGTGCTTCTGAAGCGTTCATGTACAATTCTGTTCCATCTAAATCTAACGACCATCGTGATCCATCAAGTTCTAGAACTCGAACGCTTTGAACTGTTCCTGCAAGTATATTTGTCATCTTATTCTCCCATTTCCTTAAATAATTGTGTGTAAACTTTTATTGGTTGCGTTGCTTTAATGCCGTGACAAACTTTTGGTCTTCGTTCATCGCTTGTACGAGATCGGTAATGCGATCCATCGCATTCCAACTCAAATGATGCTCAATACCTTCCACATCACCGTAGATGTTTTCTTCTTCAACACCTATAATACGCAAAAATTGCTCCAATAGTTCATGACGTTGTACAAGACGCTCACCGAAGTTCCGTCCTCGAACGGTTAATGTGATGTCTTTATAGCGCTCATAAATGACGTACCCTTCTTTATGGAGACGTTGCGCCATTTTCGTTACAGATGAAGGAAGGACAGATAGTGATTCTGCAACATCTGAAACCCTCGCCTCACCTTTTGCCTCAATTTGCAAATAGATTTGCTCAATATAGTCTTCCATACTCGGTGTTGCCAATCCAAGCACCTCCACTGGCAATTTGCCGCCTATTTCCAATAAAAAAATACTGTGTGTGTTTAACTCGTTTTCTTCCGGGGTATCTAAAGAACATAACTAATTCAATCACAACGTCGAAAGGAGTGAACGACTCATGGGTAAAATACTTTGGATTATCATTGTAGCACTAATTGCATTCTGGTTGCTCGGCCTAGTTTTCAAAATCGGTGGTGGCCTCATTCATATCTTGCTCGTTATCGCGTTAATCGTGTTTATTCTAAATATGATTTCAGGTAGACGATCAGTTTAAATAAAGGGATGTCGGAGATTATTCCGACATCCCTTTATTACATTTAACGCGATATTTTAGCGTAGATAACTGTATTTCTTAATGCCGTTCCATCCGTAGAACGCGCATCGTTTTTCAATATCGCTTCAAGCTCAAAGCCTGCCCGTTCAGCGACGGTGCGGCTTTTTTTGTTGTGCTCATCGCATCGGATGTCCACGCGTTGCGCGCCGAGTTCTTCAAAAGCAAATTCCGCTATCCGTTTTACAGCTTCTGTCATATAGCCTTTTCCTTCATATCCCTTCGCTAACCAATAGCCGATTTCAAACTTAGGAATCGTCCAATCAATTGCGTGCAATTTGGATGACCCCACGAAGTCCCCTGTTTGTTTTTCAAACATATGGAGAAGAAGTTCCTTTTTTGTAATGAAATCTGCAATTGCTTGACGCATACGCCGTTCAGTATCCGCTAAATTCTGAGGCTGGTGCGCCCAAGACATCCATTCGCGAAGCGTAGGAAGCGTCTGAAGGATGGCGTTATTTACATCTGAAACGTCATGGAGTGAAGGCATCCGGATGATTAACCGCTCCGATTCAAACTCATCAGGGAAATCGGGTATTTCCTGAACCGCATAAGGATCTTCGTGTTCTTCCCATACGACTGGCGTTTTCTTACCACCCATATAGTCCTCTCGTGTAATTCCATACGTTATCGCATCGTAGTAGCAATCTTCCTCAGGAGAGAACCAAGCTTGTCGCAAATGTCCTTCTTTCACAAAACCAGAGCGTTCGAACGTCTTGCGCATTGCTAGGTTGTCATGGCGGGTGTGTCCAGCTAACCGATTTTTACCTTCAGGCAACTCAAACACATAATCTGCCATTAGCTTCAATGCGCTAGCTCCATATCCACGACCTCGATACCGATCGGCTATACGTAAATCGAACAAGGGGACATCATCTTGCAAATCATGTATCTTAGCGATGCCCACTTTTTCCCCGTTGTCGTTGACGAGCCAGAATGTTTTCACTTCATCCGATTCGTATCCACCTTCAAGGATCGTTTTTTCGATTAACTCTCGGCCTGATTTTTCTTGACCATGAAACGGCCATGTATTCGTTGTCATGAAGTGGATTAGCTGTTCCTGTTCCACCATTGTCCATTCTTTAAGTTGCATTAGGAATTTCCTCCAAACGACCGCTTCTTACTTTTGGATTTTCATTAATCGAAGTGAATTCAACACGACGAGAAGTGTTGCACCCATATCCGCGAAAATAGCAATCCATAGCGTCAACCAACCTGGGATGACGAGAAGCAGTGCAGCAATTTTTAGTCCTACTGCAAACATAATGTTTTCTTTGATAGTACGCAATGTTTTTCTACTCAATTTCACGGTATATGGCAATTGTTCAAGATCATCTGCCATTAGAGCGATATCTGCCGTTTCGAGTGCTGCATCTGTTCCTGCACCTCCCATTGCAATCCCGACGGACGCTGCTGCAAGTGCAGGGGCATCATTAATACCATCTCCGATCATCGCAACGCGCTTCTTACCTTCACTCAATTCACGAATTGCGATGAGTTTGTCTTCTGGCATTAGCCCTGCGCGAACATCGTCAATTCCTAATTGAGCTGCAATCGCTTGAGCTGTTTTCGGATCGTCCCCCGTCAGCATAACTGTTTTATCAATGCCTATTTCTTTCAAACGTTCGATAACACGTTTACTTTCGTTACGAACAGGATCCGCGACTGCGAACAATCCTGCAAACGTTCCATCTATAACTGCACCCATTACGGATTTCCCTTCAGTTTGCATTGCACCTGCTTGGGTTTTAACTTCCGCTGAGAGTTCCGTCAGTTCTCCCATCCAGCGGAGACTTCCGACAGCAACGTTCTGTCCCTCAACGTCTGCAATCGCACCTTTACCGGTGAGCGATTGGAAGTTGAGTGCAGGGATAACTCGTAAGCTGCGCGCTTCAGATGCATTAACGAGTGCTCGTGCTAATGGGTGTTGAGAAAGACGCTCTACAGAAGCGACTACTTGTAATAGCTCCTCTTCTTTAATGCCAGCTGCTGTAATAATATTCGTTACTTCGGGATACCCTTTCGTCAAAGTACCAGTTTTATCGAACGCGACGGTCTTAATATGACCCATTTCCTCTAAGTGGATACCGCCTTTAATGAGCACACCTTGACGGGCTGCGTTCCCAATAGCAGTAACGATTGCGACCGGTGTCGAGACGACAAGTGCACATGGACACCCTACTACGAGTACTGCTAATCCTTGATAAATCCACGTCTGCCAATCTGCACCGAGTAGCGGTGGGATGATCGCGGTTAAGGCTGCTATAACGATAATCGCTGGTGTATAATATTTCGCGAACTTATCGATGAATTTTTGAGAAGGTGCTTTTTCAGCTTGCGCATCTTCAACAAGGTGGATTATTTTAGCGATGGTCGTGTCTTCGACTAACTTGGTAACAGTGACCTCTAATGATCCTTCTTCGTTCATCGTCCCTGCAAAAACGGTATCATTTGTTTGTTTAATAACGGGTACAGATTCACCAGTAATTGCAGCTTGGTTGACGGTTGAATATCCTGATCGGACTGTACCATCCATCGCGATTTTCTGCCCGGGTTTAACAAGCAAGACGTCTCCAATTCGAATTTCTTCAGTTGGGAGCTCAACTATTTTATCATTACGACGAATTGTCGCTGAAGGTGGCGCGATGTCCACTAAACTACTGATCGATTGACGCGCTTTGTTCATCGAGTAGGATTCAAGCGCCTCACTGATCGCAAACAACAGTACGACCACAGCAGCTTCTCGCCATTCCCCAATGATTGCGGCACCTATGATCGCAATCGTCATCAATGTATTCATATCGAATTCAAGGCGGACTAAGTTTTTTAGTCCATCGATGAACATCGAAGTTCCACCGACGACTATAGCAATCGCGAATAAGATGATTGCCGCTATATTGGTTTCTCCGTATTTAGTAGAGGTGAATAAACCTGCTGCTAAGAATAGAAGAGAAATGAGCGACACAATGTTTTCTCGGCGTTTGAAAAAAGGTACTTTCTCTGTCGGTTTCCGTTGCGATATAGGAACGACACGGATCCCGTCAAAGGCACCTGCTGCTAGTAGTTCATCGATAGAAGCGTTTCCTGCAAATGACAGTTTGCTTGCCCCGAAGTTCACGGTAGCCGCTTCAACGTTTGGAAGTCGACTGACGTTCTTTTCGAACTTCATCGCACAGTTGGCACAACTTAAGTTTTCAAGACGATATTCTGTACGGATTGTTTCAGCCATTTTCTTCACCTTCTGTCGTATGGTCGTATGCAATTTTCACAAGTTGGAAAACATGATCATCCGCAAGTGAGTAGTAGACCATTTTTCCTCTTCGTTCTGATCGAGCTAAACCGTTTTCTTTTAGATAGCGTAAATGATGAGAGGCTGTTGCGTTAGATGCACCAATAATGGCACCAACATCACACACACAAAGCTCATTTTTCAATGTTAAAGAATAGGCGATTTTTAGTCGTGTTTCGTCTGCGAGCGCTTTAAAAAGTTGCACCATTCCACCAACACGTGGCAGATCTTCTTGAATTTCGATGACCAGAGAATCATGAATAATTTGTTCGTCGCATGTATCGATCATTTTCAAATGGACTCGCCTCCTTAAATAGTCATTCAAATGACTGTTTGATTGTAAGGCTAGTATATGCGTTATTCTGACGATTTGCAACTACTATCAAACGATGGTTTGAATGACTCGGAATTCTTAGCAAAAAGCTGCTCACTCTTATGAATAAACATAGTCTATCCGACTCTCCGCACTAAATGATTCGCGAAGCGGAGCACACCAATTAGGTGTTGGTTTTGATTGGTTAAGGGCACTTTTTTGCGTTTTGGAGTGGTAGTGCATGGGGTGATTGTTTTGCAATTGCTTGGTACAGGAGGGTTATGATCACATTTCGATGTTTATGAGCTGTATTTTGTGTTTATGATCACTTTCATTGGTTTATGAGCGGTTTAGAGAGGTTAAGAGCAATTTCCGGGATTTATGAGCGGTATTCTTTGTTTATGAGCGTAATGCGGGATTTATGATCACTCACCAGTCTTCTGAAGCGCAAACCATTTAACCACTCCAAATTTCCAACGCACAAAAAACAGAGGTTACGTACACCTCTGCTTCCTTTCGTTATTTCGCTTCGAGCGTTAACACGTGACCATTTTTCAAGTCACCTTGTAAAACGGTCTCATGGAAATCACCGCGGACCCAATCGTCTGCTTGGTCGTGGAACCATTCTGACTTCATATGACCGCTTTGTCCTGGGCCTACGATATGATAGGCTTTCGACAAGTCTTCCAGATCTGCAACAAAGCGCCATGAGGCTCCATGGTTTGCACTGCCATCATCTTTGAACGACGCCGCTTGTACGGTAACCCCTGATCCTCCCACTGGTTGCTTTTTAGGGTCTAGGAAACGCGCCAACACTGGTGAAGCACCTGATAATGGATGCGGGAATACGAGCTGGTGGAAATCGCCCCACTGCCACTTCGTTGGTTTATCGCCATAATCCTCTTTCAAACTCGCAACTGTTTTCTCAAACGCATCAAACACCCATTGGTCAACCCCGCCATACTCATTGACCCACGAAGACGGCTTCCCATCATACGCATTGCGTAAAAACTGATCAGTCAATTGAGGTTTTCCTGGCATGAATTCATAAACGTCTTTTGGCATATCTGAAGCAAACATCGTCACTGGCAATTGCTTCATCAGTTTGTGGAAGATGAGAGGTTGTGGCGCATCCACTGAATCCACCTGATCCCATTCTTTCATTTGACTCAAGATTCCCGTATAACTCTC
Organism: Sporosarcina sp. A2; assembly: GCF_050858885.1. Taxonomy (GTDB): domain Bacteria; phylum Bacillota; class Bacilli; order Bacillales_A; family Planococcaceae; genus Sporosarcina. The sequence continues at coordinate 2,675,544 of NZ_CP193898.1, forward strand.
TTTCCGATCCATTTTTTCAATCGAATCTATTAGATCGTCCAGAAATTCTCCCGCGTGTAAATTCTTTTGGTCCATCTGCAAATCCATCATGTCTTTAGCCGTTAACTGGTCACTCGCGCGTAGCACTTCTGCAATCCGCTCGTATCGATACGGCTGCGCCCAAAACTTCGTAATGTGGTACGGATACTTTTCATCCACCACTTCATTGTTTGCTGTAGCGATGAATCCTTCTTTAGGATTTACAAGGGTCGGTAATTCGTCATATGGCACGTAGCCATCCCACCCATATTCGGATGAATTCCCGGGAACGGGCAACTGTGCATCACCTTTTTTACGGATTGGAATTTTGCCGTTTGCTTTAAACGCTATCGTGCCATCGGTTGAAGCAAATACAAAGTTTTGAGCAGGTGCACTGAATGCTTCTAGCGCTGTTTCAAAAGACTCCCAATCGTCCGCTTTGTTCAAGTCCATAATCGCTTCAAGCTCATTACTTGTCTCGAGTGCTGTCCATTGCATGGAGAACACTGCGTCTGGCTTTTCATCTTGATAAATGACATCTGTAATAATCGGTCCGTGCCTCGTAACAAGCACTTCGAATGGCACATCTTCTTCATCCTTCACGCGGATGGTCTCATCGCGGACTTCCGCTTGTTCCCACTCATCGTCATATTGAAATTGAGTTGGATCATCAGGATTTGGGATTTCAATGTAGAGATCTTGAACGTCAGGGCCAACATTCGTAACACCCCACGCTACTTTTTCGTTATGTCCAAGAATGACTCCAGGAATTCCTGCAAAAATAACACCACTCACATTTTGCTCTGGCGACTTCAAGTGTACCTGATGCCAGATGGAAGGCGTGCTCAAGCCTAAATGTGGGTCATCTGCGAGTAATGGCATTCCTGATTTCGTTTTGTCTCCAGAGACGACCCAGTTATTACTCCCATTGAATTCGTGAGGAAGCAATCCAGGGTCAAACTGTCCTGTAACTTGTACTTGATTTTTCAGATTCGCTTCCATGATAGACTCTGCATTTTTCGGATAGGTAATGAACAAGTCTTGTGCCTTTTCTTCAGTATAATGATTGAGTGCCCAGTGACGCATTGCTTGCGGCGTCCACTTTCCACCCAAGTCATACGCCATATACTTCCCGATTGTCAGCGAGTCGATCGGTGTCCATGCTTCCGGTTCATAACCAAGCAACTTGAATTCATAAGACAACTTACCATTGTCTTTTACTTCTTCAATGAACGCGTTGACTCCATCTGCATACCATTCCAGAACTTGTTTTGCGTCATCGCCATATGTATCAAATGACTTCTCCGCAGCGTTTCTCAAGCTAAATGTACGGAACTGTTTGTCGACATCGATTGCTTTTGCACCAACGACCTCAGATAATCTCCCGCTTGCTTGTCTACGAGCAAGATCCATTTGGAATAAGCGGTCCTGTGCATGGACATAACCTTGTGCACGATATAAATCAGCGTCGGACGCGGCGTCAATATGAGGAACACCGTTTTCATCACGAGTTACCGTTACATTTTCATCCAAAACAGTTAGTTGAGTGTTTCCTTGGATCACGGGTTTCGAATTCCCTATGTAAACGTTTACAAAAATAAGTGTAGCCGCGGCCACGATAACTAATGTCGCGAGTATCCATAAAATAATCTTTGCCGGCTTCCCCATTCTCTTTTTATGTTGAGCCTGTCTCTGCATCTGTCTCTCCCCCATTGCCATTTTTCATCCTACTCTTCTATATTCGTTGCACAACAATAAAATCCCTTTCAAGTATGAAAGGGATTGCGTGTGCTGATTGAGTTATGAGCGCTTTCCTACTTTTATGATCACATTCCCTGGGTTATGAGCGCTTTCCTAGTTTTATGATCACTTTCCCTGGGGTATGAGCGTTTCCCTAGTTTTATGATCACATTCCCTGGGGTATGAGCGCTTTTCTAGTTTTATGATCACTCTCCATGGGTTATGAGCGTTTCCCTACTTTTATGATCACTTCACACGGGTTATGAGCGTTCCCCCACTTTTATGATCACTCAACGTCTGTCTCCTCATCCACAACGGGTGGATTTCCGTGAATCACTTCGTACAATTCATCCTCGACGGAAATATCTGCTAGACCTACTTTTGAGCGGTAAGCGGCACGGATAATCAGGTGACCTGCAACCGGAGCTGTGAGGAAGACGAAGACGATACCGAGCAACACACGGACACTGACGAAATGATCGTGGAACAGAAAGTATAGAAAGACGCCTGTCAACGTCAGCAAAACTGACAATGTCGAGCTTTTTGTTGCGGCATGTGAGCGCGTGTACACATCCGGCAAGCGGATTAATCCGAACACACTAATTACACTAAAGACACTTCCAAACAGGATTAGCAAGGCACCAATGAATTCACCGATCTCGTTTTCGTTCAACGATAACCCCCCTCTCGATATACTTGGAAAAGGCAATCGTGCTGATGAATGAAAGAATTCCGAGAATCAGAATGACCTCCAAATAAGCTTTCGTTCCGTACACAATGGACACGACTCCGATCATCGCAATTAGATTCACGCCAACAACATCCATGGCGATAACTCGGTCTGGCATAGAGGGACCCATGATGAGTCGGAGAACAGCAATCGCAATCGTTATCGCGAACAGCACAACAGATATAGCGAGCATCGTCTCTATCATTATCGGGTCACCTCCATAATCGCTTTTTCGAAGTTCTTCAATTGTTTGATCAACCCATCACGGGATTCCTGGACGTCCATCGCGTGTATGTATAACGCGTCACTTTCCGGTGTTACTTCCATCACGACGGAACCTGGAGTCAACGTCAGCAACATCGAGAGCATCGTAATTTCTACATCACTTCGTAAAATCGTTTCATACTTGAAGATCCCAGGTTCAATTTTCAAGCGCGGACTTAAAATTTGCCGCAATACAACAGCACTCGATTGAATGAGTTCCGAAACGAAGATGAACAGCAATTTCACGACAGCGTAGACGCGTCGCAAGTAGAAGCGCGTACCGAAAAAGCGGTGCATGAAGAACAGGATTCCAATGCCTACGAGAAATCCTGCGTAGAACGTGGAAAAACGCAATTCGTCTTCATCGATCAGCAGCATCCATAGAAATGCGATGAATAAGTTCAATAACAGTTGACCTGGCATTCTCCAGTCCCCTTTCTTCTGCGCTAGTTTTTCAGCAACGCTTCTTTGTCTAATACAGCTTCAATATACGATTGCGGGTCGACTAATGTCGCTGCCGCATCATTTACAAAGGGCGCCAACCAGTCTGCCCCGATTCCGATAGCGAGCGTTAACACTCCGAGCATGACAATCGGTAGCAACGTCCGTTTCTTTAGTACAACTTGTTCTTCGCTGCCGATGATTGCTTCCCCCATAAAACAGTTGAGGAAAATGCGCAACAAGGAATACAGCACGAACAAGCTCGACACAAACGCAAGTGTCAGTAATACATACGTTTCCGCTTCGATTAACCCTTCACCAAGCAACACTTTCCCTATGAATCCACTAAAAGGCGGAATCCCAGTAAGCGAAAGCATGGCGACAAAGAACAACCAACCAAGGGCAGGATAGTTCCGTAGCAACCCACTAATTTCACCGATTTTCGCTTTACCTGTTAATGAAATCATTAATCCACCAGCTAGAAACAACATCGCTTTCACAACCATATCGTGCAACACGTAGTAAATTGAACCTTGTAGCGCAATTTCGTTGCCCGCTGCTAGTCCAACGAGGATGAACCCTACTGCAATGACAACGTTGTAGGCGATAATCTGACGAATGTCTCTCGTAGACAGTGCACCGAGACTCCCACCAATCAATGTCAGTGCAGCCATGATTCCGATAATCGATTGCGTAATCTCTGGGGAGTGATGAAACACGAGCGTGAACATGCGGATCAACGCATAAATACCGACTTTCGTAAGCAAAGCGCCGAATAGAGCTGCAATCGCAGCAGGCGGTGCGCTATAAGATCCCGGCAACCAAAAGTACAGTAACAAGCCTGCTTTTAAACTAAACACAAGTAAGAAGATTAGACTGATCACTGTCAGCACAGGTCCTTGACCATTTTCAGTGACACGTACCGCTAATTGCGCCATGTTTAGTGTTCCTGTTGCGCCATACAAATACGCAATCGCAAGAAGGAAAAACCATGAGGCCAGTACATTAATCGTAATATACGTAAATGCTTCGACAAGCTGGACTTTGCGTCCTCCCAGGATTAGAAGAGCGTATGAGGCAAGCAACATTACTTCAAAGCAGACGAATAAGTTGAACACGTCTCCCGTTAAAAACGAGCCATTGACGCCTGCAAGCAAGAACAGCATGAATGGATAGACGTACATTTTCTCGAACGCTTCTCCGATTGTTGAAAACGCGTACAGCAAAATAATGCTAGTTACCGTTGCAGCAGCCGTTACTAATAACAGTGCGAACGAGTCACCGACGAACAGAATGCCATAAGGTGGCTTCCACCCTCCGAAGTCTAAGCGTAAAATACCTTCCGACTGGATTCGTAGCAACAAATACACACCAATTCCAGCGGAAGCGGCAGTAGCTAAGAAACTAAGTACTCGTTGTAACACGAACGAGTTGCGGAAGAATGTTAAAACAATCGCAGTAAGTAGTGGGATGAGTACTGGCAATACGAGCGTATTAGTCATCGGATTCACTCCTTACATCATCCAAATTATCAGCGCCCGTTTCCCGGTAGATCCGGTAGGCGAGTACCAAAAGGAACGCCGTAACAGCAAAACTAATAACAATTGCAGTTAAGATAAGTGCCTGCGGTAGCGCATCGGTATAAGTCGAACCTTCTTCAGTTAGTAACGGGGCTCCCCCTTTTTTCAATCCACCCATCGCGAGGATCAGTAAATGGATGGCGTGAGAAAGGATGGCAGTCCCTAAAATAATCCGCACAAAGTTACGCGACAGCAGTAAATAGACTGCCACCATAACGAGAACGCCCACCAGTAATGTAATTAAGGTCTCCATTCAACTCACATCCTCACTGATCGTCAACAGGATCGTCACGACGACCCCCACAACTGTTAGCGCAACACCCGCTTCAAATAGTAGTACCATCGATAGTTCCGTCACTCCGAACACAGGCAAAGCAAAGTCCCCTTTTGCTTGCGTTAGGAATTGATCGTGAAAAAACATAGGAACTGCACTACTTGCGACCGCAAGAAAAACGCCAAGTCCTGCAATTTTCTTAAAATCAAACGGAATCCCTTTGTGGACCGTTTCAATATCGTATGTCATATAGAGCAACAGCAACGCTGAAGCGAGGACGAGTCCTCCTGAGAACCCTCCGCCAGGATCGTTATGCCCTGATATGAAAAGTTCGACGCCGAACGTTAAAATGATGAACACAATGATTTTTGTGACGGTACGCAAAATGACGTCATTAATTTTCATTGCCGTCACCGCCTTTTCCATCTTTCAGTTTGATCAATACATACACGCCGAGTCCACCGATTAGCAAGACGACAATTTCAAGCATTGTATCGAACGCACGGAAGTCTCCTAAAATCGCGTTCACGATATTGCCTCCGCCCGTCAAAGTCTTCGAGTCTTCAAAGTACTTGGAAACCGGATCGAACAGACGGTTTCCTTGAACAATAAGCGCCGTAATAATGACGATCAAGCCTGAAGCAATTGCAATGAATGCATTCATCACTTTCACTGATCGCCGTGGACGTTCCTTTTTCCAATCTGGCATGTATCGGAATGTCAGTAAGAACAACACTGTTGTCACCGTTTCCACGACGATTTGTGTAAGCGCCAGGTCAGGCGCACGCAAAACGACGAACAGAAACGCAACTGTAAATCCAAGGACACCATTTAATAGAATCGCAATCAACCTCGAGTTCGCGAAAACAATTGCAATGGCAGCGGCCATCATAACCATCACAAGAATATACTCGTTAACGGTTACAATTGAATCCTCTGAAAAGTTAAAGGCTAAGCGCCAAACGAATGTCAATGCAGTTCCCATCATGGCGATGAAAAACAGCAGAATGTACGTGAAATAACGATGCAAATGCCCCGTCATATACTTATTAGTAAGGTGATAGGAATGACCTTCTAACTGTATGAGCAACAAATTATAAATGTTGTCCATTTTCCAACTGAACGGAGAAATCGTATAGATTCTTCTCCACTGATGTAAGAAAGTATAGAGCAACGCACCTATAACGATGATGCCTATCGTCATCCAGAGCGCCGGTGTTAACCCATGCCATGCTTGAATGTGAGGAACGAGCAATCCAGGGTCCCCGAATGAAGGATAAACTGCCGCCATTGCTGGTTTCAAGATCCACTTCCCTAACACATTCGGGAAGAAGAACAATCCAACAATCATTAGCCCTAATATGGCAGGGGCCACAAGCATGCCGAGTTGCGGATCATGTGCGCCTCGGTCCACCCAAGCTGGCTGTTGTTGCTGACGACCGAAAAACGTTTGGAAAACAATAATCATGCAATAGACAAAGGTCAGAACACTAGCAACCCAAGCCACTATCGGAATCCAGACATGTACACCAGGCAGCGCTAATTGTTGGACAGCGACACTCGCTTCTAAGAAGAGCTCTTTACTTAAAAACCCGTTAAACGGTGGCAGTCCCGCCATCGAAAAGCTGCCTGCCAGTGCAATCGTAAATGTAATCGGCATGAAGATAGCGAGTCCACCCAATTTCCGAATATCCCGAGTCCCGAGCTCATGGTCGACGATCCCGATGATCATGAATAACGCGCCTTTAAATGTGGAATGGTTTATCAAATGGAAAAGTCCTGCAAACGCTGCCACTGTAAAAACGGTTTTGTCCAACCCCGGAATGTTAAGCATGGCAGCTGAACCGATTCCGAGTAAACTCATGATCAGCCCAAGTTGACTGATCGTCGAATAGGCTAGGAGCGCTTTCAAGTCATTTTGACGGACTGCGTTGAATGAGCCCCATAACAACGTAAGTAATCCAACGAATGTAACCGAATAGAACCATAGCTCGCTTTCACCGAATACCGGAATGAACCGAGCAACTAGATAGATCCCCGCCTTGACCATTGTGGCGGAGTGTAGATAAGCACTGACTGGTGTCGGTGCTTCCATCGCATCCGGTAGCCAAATATGAAACGGGAATTGCGCTGACTTTGTAAAAGCACCAAGAAGGATTAAAAGCATCGCCGGAATGAAGAGATCGCGTGACGGTAACGTCTCTGCCATACCGATCATCTCTTGAATGCTATACGTCCCCGTCATCTGGTGCATCATTAGGAATCCAATAAGCATTCCGATTCCGCCTGTCACGGTAATCAGCATTGCTTTTTTAGCACCCGCACGCGAATTTTTCCGTTGGTGCCAAAAAGCGATGAGAAGGAAAGACGAAACACTCGTGAGCTCCCAGAATACATAGAGAACGAGAACGTTATCTGAGAATACAACACCAAGCATGGAACCCATGAATAACAACAAATACATATAAAACCGACCGAGTGCTTCCCGTTCCGACAAATAATAAATGGAGTACAAAATGACGAGCGTACCCATGCCTGTGATGAGTAACCCTAAAATCATGCTGAGGCCGTCTAAGTGAGTGGTGAAGTGGATATCAGCTGCATACAGCCAATGAATGGTGTGGAAAAGCGTTTCTCCAGCGGCAAGTTTCGGGAGCTGCAAAGCGAGAACGATAAACAATACGAGCGGAACCGGTACGACCATCCAACCGATTTTTCTGCTACGAACATATGTATAAAGCAGCGGGACAAAAAGCGATGCCACAAATGGCACCAAGATAAGTAAAGGAATAATCATTTCATCGTACCCCCCCAATCAAAAAGAAAACACGGGTTCTATCGTAAGAACAGTTAAACGAAACGACCTAGCATACCCAAGAATATACAGAAACTTTCTCTGGCCTCTTGACTAAGATGGAAAAGCCGTAGATAATGAGTGCCATATGAGTACAGTGAACAAGCCCGAAACGACAATTTCGTTTCAGGAACTGCGTGCTAACTTTGGCGGTTGTGTTTTTTCGTTTCATTCTAAAGTATACACAACATTTACTCCAATCGCACTTGAAGAGTCACGTGCAAAGTGCGATCGCCTAGTATTCGGATTCCAGGAAGGTGGAAGGCTACATGGGAAAGGTAAAAGGACGTATGGATGAAAGCATCCTCGTCTGTGTGTATTACGGACCTAACGGAGAACGTCTTATCCGACGCGGACATCAGATGGCAAGTGCAATGGATTGTCCCCTTTATATTTTAACTGTCGATCCACGTCCTCTTGACGATATGGATGCGGATAAGTCGGATTATATTGATAGATGGCGTGAACTTGCAGATGAATTGGAAGTCGACGAATTCATCGTACAGGACAACGAAAGCCGTCCTACTGCAAAAGTGATTAAGCAGGTGGCACATGCTCGCAATGTCACTCAGATTATTATTGGACAAACCGCCCAAAGTCGATGGGAGGAAATCACAAGAGGTTCTTTCATGAACGTCTTATTACGCGAAATTACTTTTGTCGATTTCCATGTTGTATCCGTCGCACGTTCCATTAAGCACGACGTGGAAGGCTTATTTGAAAAAGGCTTACGAGCCTATTTAACGGATGATGGGGATGGGTTCCGCATCACGTTTAATTACACAAAAGATGCCCGTTTTGAAGGGATTTTCTTCAAAGAGACCGGTACCGATTTCAATAATGGAATCTTTAAATTCATGTATGACGGTAAAATGTGCCAAGTACGGATTACAGATGACCGTGTAGAAGACCCCTCACTTGTCAGTTGCAAAATTGACGTCTAATTACACAAAAGCAGAAAGTGCCGTAGCGCTCTCTGCTTTTTATTTTGCTTATTCTGCATGTTCCCCAACAATTTTCACTTCGCGTTCAAGATCTATGCCAAAACGTTTTTTCACTTCAGCTTGAACCATTTCGATCGTTTGAATATAGTCGGTTGCGGTTGCATGGTTCTTGTTGATGATGAATCCCGCGTGCTTGGTAGACACTTCCGCTCCACCGATTCCTTTACCTTGAAGACCACTATCTTGAATCAGCTTCCCTGCATAATAGCCTGGAGGGCGTTTAAACACACTACCCGCTGACGGATATTCGAGCGGTTGTTTTGATTCGCGTAAAAATGTCAGTTCCGCTACTTTTGCATCGATTGATTCCCGGTCTCCAACGATCAGTTCGAAATCTGAAGACAACACGAAATATCCTTCATCCGCAATGATACTTTTCCGATAGCGTAAATCCAGTTCCTCTTTCGATAAGATGAAAATCTCACCTTTTCGATTCATGAGTGTCGATTGGACGATAACGTCGTTAATTTCTCCGCCATATGCTCCCGCATTCATCGCCATTGCACCGCCAACAGAACCCGGAATTCCACAAGCAAATTCAAATCCAGTAAGCCCTGCCGCCGCAGCAGCTCTTGATACAGCGATAATATGTGCACCTGCTTCCGCATGAACAGACGTGCCTTCTACTAAAATCGTATCGAGTTTTACAGGATGGATGACGATGCCACGCACGCCTCCATCCCGGACAACCATATTAGATCCATTCCCAAGTAACAGTAATGGAATTTCGTTTTCATATGCATAACGCACAGTCTTTTGCATTTCCTCAACCGTTTCAGGAATGACAAGAAGATCTGCATGCCCACCTAATTCTGTCTTTGTATAAGCTGAAAGGGGTTCATCCAGCAAAAGCTGCCCCTTAGTAATAGTAATTTGCAAATCACTTAGCCATTGTTGCTTAGCCATTTTACCCAACCCTTTCGATTGTATGTTTCCTTTTAACAGTATGCTGTGAATCTATCGTTTTGACAAGAGGTAAGGACTTGTTTAACTTTCATCTAAGTGTACGCGTTCAAGATGAAAAACTGATGAGAATTCGTACTTTTTTTTGGTGCTTCCGTTAACTTGAGTTATTTGTGGCAAAGATGGACGTAACTGAAATTAGGAAATGCGGAGGGAACTCACTATGCTAAAATCACTTTGGCTTGAAACAGCATATCCACGAGATACGTATGCACCACCATCTTCTGATACTTCCTGCGACGTATGTATTATCGGGGGAGGACTTTGTGGAGTCACGACCGCCTATCTCTTAGCAAAGGCAGGAAAGAAAGTACTCTTGCTTGAAAAAGACCGGATTCTTGAAGGTGCGTCAGGAAATACAACTGGCAAACTCACAACACAGCACGATATAGTGTATGCGGATCTCATCAAGAAATTCGGAGAAGAATCCGCTAAGCTCTATTATAAGACGAACGATGCCGCTATTCGGTTCGCAGAGTACATTGCTGAAGGTGACGAACTACGCTCCACCCATTCTGTATTGTTTGCACGAACGGATAAAGGAATCGAGACTCTCAAGTTCGAAGCGGATGCGTATAAGGCCCTCGGCATTCCGTTTGATAGACGGTTAAACTGGGAACTGCCGATATCCGTGAAAGAAACACTGACGTTAAGCAACCAAGCCCAGCTACATCCTGTTCGATTCGGCCAGCACATTGCAAAACTCGCTGTTGCTGAAGGCGTACAATTGTGCGAGAAGTCCGATGTCCGTTCCATGGACTTGAAAGAGAAGTCACTTCAACTTTCATCAGGTATTGTTGTTACTTTCGATGAGTTGGTGTTGTGTACACATTATCCGATTGAAGCATTGCGCGGCATGAACATTTTGAAGTTGGAAGTAAAACGTTCGTATTTGCTGTCGGCTCCTGCAGATATGCCTTTACAGAGCCAGTACTTGTCTGTGGATGAACCAAAACGATCCATCCGCACTGTCTTCATTGACGGACGGTCACACTTCCTGCTCGGTGGTGAGGATCATAAAGCAGGTGTCACGAGTGATACCGATCTCCATTACAATCGTCTCGCCGAGGAATTACAGTCGACGTATTACCTCGGTGAACCGATCCATAGCTGGTCCGCTCAAGATCCTTCCACACCGGATCTAATTCCTTATGCCGGACCGATTTCAGCTGCGATGCCTTATGTCCATATTTGTACAGGTTTCCGTAAATGGGGCATGACAAATTCAATCGCAGCTGCAAAAATTGTTACAGACCAGATTACTGGCCAACAAAATCCCGCCATTGCACTCTATGCTCCCGACCGCACAGGATTCGGGACGCTATTGTTTCAAGCGTTAAAAACTACAGGGTTCGTATTGAAGGAATTTACAGGCGGTCATATAGCGCGCACCAATGCACCGATTTGTACGCACATGGGCTGCCGCACTCGTTGGAACAAAGGTGATGAAACATGGGATTGCCCTTGCCATGGCTCTCGTTTCCGAAAAGATGGCTCCGTACTTGAAGGCCCCGCAACACGTCCTCTTAATTTTAAAAATGACGCGCACTGAGTTAGTGGAATCGGAAGAATAATTGAGAGAATAGGCAACATTAAGGCATGAATCGGAACGATTGAGCTACGAATCGGCAACGTCACGGAATTAATCGGCATCAGCATACAATTCAACGTATACTCCCACCGAAAAAAAAAAAAAAAAACAGCCCGATGAGCAAACTCTTCGCTCATCGGGCTGTTTTTTTCGTTCTTATTTAAATGCTTCCGTCAAAACTGGAACAATTTGTTTCTTGCGCGATACAATTCCGTTCAGAATTGCCATATCATTCGCTGGGACAACCTTGAATGCAGCCATCGCTGTGAATGCTTTTTCACCGATCGCAATAGCAATTGAATCATTGTTAATGATATCCGTAATGACAAACAAGAATAAATCGAGCTTCTTCACAGATACTACTTTCGTCATCAATTTTGTCAGCTCTTCCTTACGATTCAACACGTCATTGAGATCGACTGCGTTCACTTGTGCAATTTCCATCGTCACTTCGCCAACTTCGAAAGTCTTTGCATCGAGTGAGATGAGCTCTTCCAACGTTTTACTTCCAAGGTCTGCACCTGCTTTAAGCATGTCCAACCCGTAAACGCTTGCGTCCACACCTGCAATATCGGCAAGTTCGTCTGCTGCTTTTTTGTCTTCTTCTGTAAATGTCGGTGACTTGAACAACAACGAATCCGAAATAATTGCTGATAACATCAAGCCCGCAATGTTTTTCGGTATCGCAACACCGTGTTCTTTGAACAACTTGTTCAATATGGTCGCCGTACACCCAACAGGCTCCGCACGATAGTAAAGAGGTTCACTTGTTTGGAAATTCGCGATTCGATGGTGATCGATGACTTCAAGAACTTGAACATCCTCAATATCATCTACACTTTGCTGTTTTTCGTTATGATCGACCAAAATGACTTTTGACGCTTCCGTTGCTGCACGATCGATTTGTCGAGGTGCTTCGAAGCCAAATGTCTCTAATGCAAATGCAGTTTCTTCAGAAATGCTACCCAGTCTCACAGCTTCTGCGTCCATCCCAATTTGCTGTTTCAAATATGCGTATGTAATCGCTGAAGCGATTGAATCCGTATCAGGATTTTTGTGGCCAAATACAAGTACTTTGTTCATTAGTGAATTCCTCCTAAATATCTATACCTAATGCATCTCTTTCATCTTACCATCACAGCAACGATCTCGGAAATAGAAGCATACCTATTTCATCTTTATTTTGTACAAAATCTTCAATTGTATAACGATCCAATACCGCTAAGTACGCATGCAACGCTTCCTGTAAGACACCTTTTAACCGACACGCAGGTGCAAGTATGCACTGGTTCAACTCCCGATTAAAGCATTCCACCAACTGAAAGTCATCTTCTGTCTTACGAACAACGTTGCCGACATTAATTTGATTTGGATGCACTTTCAGGCGGATGCCTCCCCCGCGACCTCGAACTGTTTCGATGAAATCCGCTTTTCCCAGTTCATGAACGACTTTTGTTAAATGATTTTTAGAAATCGCGAATGACTCCGATATTTCTTGCACCGTTGAAAGAGCTCCTTCAGGCTTAGCAGCAAGGAAAATCAAAACACGTAATGAATAGTCCGTATAAAGCGTTAAACGCATGTTATCCCACCTACTTTCGCTAGAACTATTTGTTTTTGTCTATTCCTTGAATAAAATGTGACTAAAATACGAACAGTCTTTAAAGATGTATTTTTGATATAGCTTTTTAAATTCATTAGGTTTATGCTTAATTCAACAACTACGAGAGGTCGTGTCAATCATGTTATCCCAAGAAAATATTGATATTATTAAATCCACTGTACCTGTTCTCGAGCAACATGGCAAAACAATAACAACTGTGTTTTACAAAAATATGTTCGAGGCTCATCCTGAACTATTGAACGTGTTCAACCACGTGAACCAAGCACAAGGACGTCAACAAACCGCACTTGCAAATACAGTACTAGCAGCAGCAAAACATATCGACAACCTAGGTGCAATCATACCTGCAGTTGTCCAAATCTCAAACAAACACGTTTCACTTGGTATCGTGCCTGAACAATATCCAATCGTTGGGAAGTACCTTCTCGGTGCTATTCAAGAAGTACTTGGAGATGCAGCAACACCAGAAATTCTTGGTGCATGGGAAGAAGCATATGGCATGATTGCGGACGCTTTCATCGGTGTAGAAAAATCGATGTATGATGAAATGGAAGCAGAAGAAGGCGGATGGAAGTTATTCAAAGGTTTTATCGTTGCCGATAAAATCAAAGAAAGCGACGTCATTACTTCAATTTATTTCAAACCGGTTGACGGTGGAAAAGTACCTATGTACAAACCAGGTCAATTTATCAGCATTAAGCTAGAAATTCCGGGAGAAAAAAATACATTGATTCGTCAATATAGTCTGTCCCAAGCTCCGAATGGCGAGTCATTCCGTATCTCTGTAAAACGTGAAGCTGACAACAATCCAAATGGTAAAGCGTCTGTCTATCTACATGATCAGTTAGCTATCGGAGATACTGTTGAGCTTAGTGCTCCAGCAGGTGACTTCTACTTGGATATTGAAAACAATGCACCAGTCACACTAATCAGTGGTGGTGTCGGAGTGACTCCAATGATGGCGATGTACGAAACAATTGCTACAACAACGCCTGAACGTCCTGTAGCGTTCTTGCATTCCTCACGTACTCGTAGTCACCAAGCGTTCGATACAGTCGTTCGTGAAATGGATGAAAAGCTCGAGTCTTCAAGCTATGCAGCGCTTTACTCAGAAGAAGGCGACGGGTTCATCAACCGGGACTTTCTAGAAAAAAATGTACTTGAAGGTAGCGACATTTATGTCTGCGGACCGACTCCGTTCATGCAAGCTGTGATCAGTGAGTTGTATTCAATGGGCATCGACAAAGAAAACGTTCACTTCGAATTCTTTGGTCCAGCGGTTCAATTGGAACTCGCACAATCTTAATATCAACAAACAAGCCGTCATCGCTAATCCGATGACGGCTTGTTTTTGTTTAGTTGTCTTCTAAGTGCTTTTTTAGGTAGTCTGAACGATGCGATCAGCAACGTCAACATGAGGAACAAACCGATATAACCGATGAACGGATAAAGGAAGTCCAACAATGCCGAGAATCCAACGAAGCTTAAGCCGAACCCAATGATAAGTATGACAAATGTAAACTTACGGAATTGAGTCGTTCCACGTTTCGTAAATCGTGCTCCGAACGAATAGAACATACTGACCGCCGTATTGAATATCATCCCGTACAGGACAACTGCCATCAGAATTGCAAGTATCGGCGAGATGTCATTAATAATGGCGAGCATTGGCAAGTCTGCATCTTTCACAGTTTCGATTTTAGAGAATATTGCTAAGTGACTCAGGATGATCATAATTCCAAGTCCAAGACCACCGACAAGACCACCAAGTGCAGCAGCTTTTTCGTCTTTCTCAGCGCCCCCCATAACTAGTGACATCGATGCACCTACAGCAATATTAAAGGAAACGTAATTGATGGCGGAAACCCACCAATTCGGCAATGGTGTCTGTATGCTTGTCGCGATACTGTTTAAGCTTGAAAACGAATCCGTCATCGTGGACAAACAATATACAGCCACAATAATGACTGCGAGAATTAGAAACGGTGTAACACTACCAATAACGGAAACTACGCGATCCACATTCATTAAGACGGTTAAGAATACGAGAATCACCATGAGTAAGCTACCTACAAATGGCGGAAGTCCAAATTGCTGATTCAAGTTAGATCCTGCTCCTGCAATCATTACAACGCCAACAGAAAATAGTGTAATGACAATAACTGCATCTACGATTATCCCTAAGTATTTACCACTAATTGTATAGACTGCTTCCTTATGTGAGTTGGTTTGCATCCGACTTCCAATACGCATGATCACCATACCGAAATACGCGAACAATACGGTGGAGACGATTGCTCCTAGTATACCGAGCATACCAAAACTGGTGAAATACTGAACGATTTCTTTCCCTGAAGCAAATCCTGCCCCAACGATAATTCCAATAAAAGCGCTTGCCATTTTTAATACTTTCAAGCTGGTTCCCCCTAATTCATATACACGTACAACAACATTATGTATCTTTTTTTACACCCTCCGCAATTTGTTCCAGAAGTGCTTCTAGTCTTTTCAATCTTGCGGAATTGTCAATTGCATTACGGACTACAAATATTAGTATAAATGAAAAGATTACTACTGTAATTACTAAGACAAGTAACCATTCACCCAACAGGTACCACTCCCGTCTTCCCACTTTTCCAACTATTCAACATATGTAAACACTTTGTTAAATTTACCACTCATTGAATCGCTTTTCAACTCAGTGAAAAGAAGACCCACAAAGGGGTCTTCTTAATAGTTATGTCTATTTTACTAAATTATACTTCTAATAATTTGAGTGCTTCACGATTGAATGCAGGGATGTCTTCAGGCTGACGACTCGTCACCAGCTGGTTTTGACAGACGACAACTTCCTCATCATGGAACTTAGTACCTGCATATTCCATGTCGACTCGAATAGACTTGAATCCAGTAGCATCTCGTCCTTCTAATGCTTTTGCAGTCAATAGCAACTGTGGTCCATGACAAATTGCGAATACAGGTTTTTTTGCGTCCATGAATGCTTTCGTAAACTTCACGAATCGCTCATCTGCGCGGAGCTGATCGGGTGAAAAACCACCAGGGATGAATAACGCATCAAAATCATCAGGATTCACTTCATTGATTCCTTTATCGATTCTAACCGGTGTTCCTTTCTTCATTCCTTTTACGACATTACCTGCTTCGTTCTCAATTGTAATCACTTCATGTCCAGCGTCTTGAAATGCTTTCGCCGGATCTGCGTATTCAGAGTCCTCGAACATATTGGTAAGTACTGTTGCGATTTTAGCCATTCTTATATGCACTCCTTTGAAATTTGTTTTATTTCTCTTCTACTCTTTATTTTCCACAGTTGTACTGAAAGTAAACCTACGGTCGGAACTTAGAAACAAAAGCATTGTCTTTTTCGAAGAAGCGCCACGGGTAATCCACAGCTTCTCCGGCATTCGCAATCCCTACACGAGAACTCGTGGCGATTTCACCAACGGCCTCCGATTCCGCGATGTACAAAGGGTGTTTCGTCCAATGATGACCGTAGTAATCCATCGTGACCCCGAGCGCCTTCGTAAGTTTTCCAGGCCCATTCGTCCAATCTTTCATCGCCAATTTTTCACCTCGGCGCTCTCGCATATATTCTAATCCTTCAACGGGTTCAGCAGCTCGAATCAGGATTGCATGTGGGGTACCGACCGGTCCGCAGACGACGTTCATCAATGTATGTGTGTGCATTTGATACGTATAGACACTTCCTGGTTCTCCGAACATCACTTCTGTCCGCTTTGTTCTGCGACTATTAAAACTGTGGGCAGCTTGGTCTTCGGCCCCGTGATAGGCTTCTGTTTCTACTATGCGTGCAACAACAGGTCCTGTCGGGAGTTCATGGACAATTAGACATCCAATTAAACCTCGAGCCAGCTCTAATACGGGACGTTCAAAAAAACTTTGATCAACTGGCTGATGGATAGCGCATTCCTCCTCGCCACTCAAACTTACGAATTCTTGACATGTGAGATCGTTAGTTGAATATGGTTTGTTTTTGTATTTACAGGTCTACCCAATTTTTCGTATTTACAATCCCTCGTCATTGTCTTTAAGTCAAACTAGTAAAGCGGACCTTCTTTTGTGAAGGTCCGCTTTACCGCTGTACTATTCAATTATTCGAGAGACCTTGACCTGCTGCAAACTCCTCATACATTTCATGAGTGTCTAACAATTCTCGGTGTGTTCCCCTACCTGTAATCGTGCCACGTTCCAAGAAAATCAGCTGATCTGCGTCAATCACTGTCGATAACCTGTGGGCAATGATTAAGGTAGTACGGCCTTCCATCAGACGCTGCAGTGCTTCCTGGACATGTGTTTCCGAACCACTATCCAAATTCGAAGTCGCTTCATCGAGCAAAAGGATAGATGGGTTATGCAACAACGCCCGAGCAATCGCAATCCGTTGACGTTGACCGCCGGATAACTTCATCCCTCTTTCGCCAACAAGTGTGTCGAATCCACTTTCCATTTCTTCGATGAATGCAAGTGCATTTGCCGCCAATGCAGCATTCCTTATTTTCTCAATCGATGGACGTTCTCTAAGTCCGTAAGCAATATTATCGACAATCGTTCCGCTTAACAAAGGGCTTTCTTGTGAAACGTACCCGATGCGTCCACGCCAGTCAGACAGTTCAATGTCTTCCACTCGACGGTCTCCAAGAAAAATCTTTCCCGAAGTCGGTTTATAGAATCGTTCGATCAAGGAGAATAGCGTGGTCTTCCCACCACCGCTCGGCCCGACAAACGCTGTAACCGTTCCTGGCTTCGCACTAAAACTTACTTGTTCCAAAATCGGCTTGTCATGATCATACGAAAAGGATACATCACGGAAAGTTAGAACGGATTCTGGATCGTCACTCACGCCTTTAGTGCGTTCACTTTCCATGCCAAGAATTTGCTGGATTCGTTCTGTTGCCCCGACCGCTTTTTGAAACACTGTAAATACTTGAGCCATTTGAGCAAACGGAACAATGATCTGGAACATTAGGAAAATGATCGCGACAAGCGTGCCCGCAGATAACACCCCTTTTGAAACTTGTGCACCTCCATAGCCTAGTATCGCAACTAAAATACCCATCATAATTAGCGTCATTACGGGTGAAATAACGGCTTGGATTTTCGCTTCACGTAATCCAAATCCGAATAATGAGCGAATGGCAACTGCTCCTTTTTCCTGTTCGTGTGGTTCTGCACGATACGCTTTCACGAGACGTATGTCACCAAGCACACGGCCCAGATGTCCGGAAAACTTCGCCATTTCAGCCTGTGTTGCTTTTGCGATTTTGTGCATAACGCGTCCGAGAGGGAAAATAACCGCCATGCTGATTGGAATACTGACAAGCATAATAAGGGTCATTTTCCAATCCAGGTATAGAAGGATAACCACGGCACCAATGATTGAGATGATTCCAGTTACGAGTGAGACCAAATGATCGGATACAAGTTGTTTAAGGATGGTTGTATCTTGTGTAATTCGACTCATCGTTTCTCCAGTCTCGGTTTCATCATAATAGGATACAGGAAGCCGCAGTACTTTTCCCCAGAGTCTTATGCGTAAGTCGGCAACAATCGTTTCACCGATATACGCTAGCATGTAGTAAGAGATTCCACCGAGTACTGCTTGGATGATAAATACAACAAATAGAAATACAGCTGTTTTCCAGTTGAATAAGTCACTCGTTAACGAATCCACTAATTGCTTGGTTACAAGTGGGATTGCAAGACTAGCGACCGTGGAAAAGAGTGCAAGAACAAGCGCTGCAATTGTCACACCTCTAGGCCAATCCAACTGTTTCAGCAGGTTCGCAAACTCTTTCAAGGATCCCTTTGTTTGTTTTGTTTCTGATTTGGTTTTCGAATTACTCACCATCTGAATTCCTGCTTTCTCTACTAGTTTCATCACGTGCAAGAATGCATACTTCGTTGCTACGCTCTTTTAGAACCCTCCCAATTTCAAGCCAATCTGCTTCTAGTGACGGACGATGAGAAGGTCGGTAAAAGATGGACGCAGGGTGAAAGGTTGGGATGATTGTATGAATTTCTTCCGTCCATTCATACTCCACATCCGTTAATTCACGTAAAAACCGCACCGGCTGCTTCAATGGTTTTCCGTGTAGTTCCGTCACTTTCGCCTGACTACCAACGAGACGTTGTAAACCAACATTCCCTAGTGTGACAATAAGCTCTGGACGCACATTCGCAATTTCAAAATCGAGAACAGGTGCATGAGCTAAAATTTCTTTTTTAGTTGGTGGGCGATTGTATTTCCGCTCCGTAAAGGTACCGTCCCGTTCTTTTCTTTGACCATACCGATAAGGTCGACTGCGGACAGTACTCGTAATATAGACATCTTCTCTCGAAAGGCCAATTGAAGCGAGTGATTTCATGAGCTCTTTACCTGCTCTGCCGGTGAAGGGGATTCCACCTAGCGCTTCCGTTTCACCAGGCGCCTCACCAATTAGCATCAATTTCGGATAACGCGGCCCTTCCCCGTAAACAAAGCCTTCCACAGGAAACCCTTCTATCCGTTGCTTTCCAATCTCTGCTACAAATTCAGGAATTCTAAATGGTTGACGTTCGATGATATCGATCACCCGTTTTCTGTTTAATTTAGTATTCGTGTATGTTAGAACTCACTTTCTCAACACTCTATGACTCACCAACTTTTAAGGTTTCAGTATTCACGTTAAAATATCCTCCACGGTATAGACCAATTGCACTCGTTTAGGGGATAAGAAAATCTCCTGATTGAACGCACCTTGTCCACCTAAATAGAATTCAGTGCCCGGGTTTCGTTCTGCTATGCCTTCCAACTTCTCAAAAAGTTTGGGGTCTTCCTCGAATGGAATTGTAGTAGTCGCTGAAAGCAATAGTTTGCTAGGTTTTAAACATTGTACAAGATGTTCAATTGACGACAACTTAGGTGAGGGTCCGGAAGCAATCGTTTTCGAACCATGCATCATGGCATGCAAAAGTATAATGTGCAAAGGAATTTCATGTGTTTCATGCGGTAAACAGCACCCAAGAATGAGTGGTGCCTCTTCTGCCACATCGAAGTTTCTACGAATCTGAACTAAAAAGTCCCGGATAACTAAACTCGTGATGGTTTCTTGGCTTTCATCCCATTTTCCCTCTGCCCACATCTTCCCGATTTCAAGCATCAGAGGCTTTACAGTGTTGCTGAGAAAAGTTTCTAACCCATAACGATGATGTGCTTGTTTTAACAATAACAGTAAGCCAGCTTCATCATAATTATACCCTTTCTCTAAGAGCGTTTGTACGTATTCGCTTACCGTTTCTTGCACAACAGAGTGTATTGGTTTCTGATTTTTGAAGACGTGTATCGCTTGCTGTAGCGAATACCCTTTGTCTCGCAAGGAACAGATTTTCATAAGCGTACTGACATCTTCCATGGAGTATAATCTGTATCCATTTTCATGACGTTTCGGAGAAATTATAGCGTAACGATCCTCCCACTTCCTGATCACTTGTCTGGATAGTCCAGTAATCTCGGAAACCTCTTTTACATGAATACCTGTTTCCTGGTTTTTTTTCATGGCTGGTTGCCTCTTCCTCGTATATACTTAACTGTGAATTCTATATTTTCCCTCACTATATCTTTAACGAAACAACAGTATACAAAGATTTCTCGTGTACAATGTTTAAACTCATGTATAATAGGAAAAAACATGAGATCGAAGGCATTGTTCATCACCTTTTGTACAACCTTATCATTAAACGTTGTACAAGTAAACGAATAACTACTAGATAGAACTGGGGAGATATAGATGAAAAAGAGCGTAAGCGTTATAGGAGCCGGGGTCGCTGGACTCGCCAGTGCATGTCGATTGCAGCATGCTGGATATGACGTCAAATTGTATGAAAAAGAAGCATTACCAGGTGGAAAGATGCACAGAATTCAACAAGATGGCTATCAGTTCGACCTAGGGCCAACAATTGTTATGATGCCTGAATTGTACAAGGAAGTTTTTCAAGTATGTGGGGTGGACCCTGATGATTACATTCCCATGCAACGACTTGACCCAATGTATAGTGTTTACTTCGGTGACAAGCCTGAAGATCACTATGAAATCAGTTCAGACCTAATTGAATTAATGAAAACTTTCGAATCCATAAGCGATGAGGATGCGCATGGATTCCTTGAGTACATACAGGAAATCTATAAACGCTTTCTTGTAGCAAAAGAGCATTTTATACAAAAACCATTTCGAAAGCCTTCAGACTTTTATAACGTTTCAACGATACGCCAAGGATTGAAACTTAAGACATTTGACAATGCAGATAATTTCATTAGTAAATACATTAAAAATGAACGTATGAAGCAAATGATCAGTTTTCAAACGTTATATATTGGTGTTTCTCCATACAGTGGCCCCTCCCTATATACGATGATTCCTATGATTGAGTTTCTGTATGGCGTTTGGTTCATCAAAGGCGGTATGTATACGATGGCGACTTCTCTTGAGCGTTTGTTTAAAGAACTAGGAGGGACTGTCCACTATAATTCATCCATCGACGAGATCGTTATCGAAGGCGGTGAAGCCAAAGGTATCCGCTTGAACGGAAAAATGATAGCTTCTGATTTTGTCATGTGTAACGCGGACTTCCCTTACGCGATGAAAAATTTAGTAAAAGAACCTAAAGCTAAAGGGAAGTACACAGATAAAAAGATTGATAACATGAAGTACTCCTGTTCTTGTTTCCTAATGTATCTAGGAATGGACAAAAAGTACGAGGATGTACCGAATGCGCATAACTTTATATTTAACGAAGAACTCGAACGTAATTTAAACGATATTTTTTCTGGAAAACGTCTTGATACTGCTTCGTTTTACGTCTATATCGGTTCTAAATTAGATCCAAGTCTTGCCCCCGAGGGAAAAGATGGTTTATACATTCTCGTACCGGTGTCTGACAAATCGTGTTCGCAATATGATTGGAATGAAGAAACCATTCAACATTATAGAAAGTATATCCTCGATGCATTAGAAAAAATCAAAGGTTTTGAAAATGTTAGACAAGAAATCGTTTCCGAATCTTTCATGACTCCCGACGATTTCGAACAACGTTTTAATGCATACAATGGAGCTACGTTTGGCCTTCAACCGACACTCTCACAAAGCAATCATATGAGACCACAAAGTAAAGCAACTCATTGTGAAAACTTATACTTCACAGGGAGTAGCACGCATCCTGGTGCGGGGGTTCCAATCGTATTATTGTCTGCCCGAATTGCCACTGAAGAACTGTTGCACGATGACAAAGGCATTCTATTCCACACCCGCTGAAAGGGGGACTTCACATGACTAGTACAATGTCTGTCCGAGACGACTTTGCGTACTGTGAGCAGATTATCAAGCGGCATTCCAAGAGTTTTTACTATGCGTTCTCCAGACTTCCTGAAGAAAAAGCACAAGCCGTTTATGCGATTTATGCATTCTGTAGAACAGCTGATGACAGTGTAGATGAAAACCAAGAATCTGAAACCCAACTATCTGCCCTAGACAAACTAACGAGTGAACTGAACCACTTTGCGAATAGACAAGAAATCGATCACCCTTTGTGGAGGGCATTACGTACTGTGTTCGACTCATACGATATGGATTTAGAACCTTTTTACGACCAACTAAAAGGGCAACGTATGGACATTTCTTTCTCCACTCCTAGGACACTTGAAGATGTTGAAACGTACAGCTATTATGTAGCGGGTTCGGTAGGAAGAATGCTCTTACCAATTATCGCCTCCACCTCCACTAGGGATTGTACGGATGCAGCAATCAGTCTTGGAGTGGCAATGCAGTTAACAAATATACTGAGAGATGTAGGAGAAGACTATCGCGATAAAGGACGAATCTATCTCCCCTCTCAAGAACTTCAAAAGGCAGGCTATCGCGTCGAACAGTTAGCTTCAGCACAAATTACTGTTAGCTTCATTGAAATTTGGGAGATACTAGCGCAACGAGCTGAAGTACTCTATGACGAGTTTCTTGAATTTATAGGAGACTTTGATAAGGACAGTCAATTTGCGGTGCTTGCTTCTGCACAAGTCTATCGAGGCATTTTAACGAGTGTTCGCCAAAATGATTATGACTGCTTTGCTCGGAAGAATTTCGTGACAAAGCGGGAAATGATTAGAATTTTAGCAGATTCGATTGTTTGAAACGACCTCCAGAAAGAAGGACGATATCGCTATGACACCGACTAACAAATCTGTGCTCGTCATTGGTGGAGGGCTTGGTGGATTATCCGCTGCTATTTCCCTTGCACAAAACGGGTACACTGTTTCTTTATATGAAAAAAACAATCATTTAGGAGGAAAACTTAACCGTCTCGAACAAGATGGGTTTGGTTTCGACCTTGGTCCATCTATCTTGACCATGCCGCATATTTTTGAAAAGTTGTTCCAAGCCAGCGGAAAACGCATGGCTGATTATGTACCAATAACCCGCCTCAGTCGCGAGTGGCGCTCTTTCTTTCCAGACGGGACCGTTCTGGACTTGTACGGGGACCTACGTCTAATGGAACGCAGAAATCCATCTCTCACCCGAGACGATATTAGAGAGTATTATGCGTTTTTGAAGTATGCGAAACGTCTATACGATACTACAGATGCAGGTTATTTTTCAAATGGATTGGATACAACAAAAGAAGTGCTAGCCCATCATGGCCTGATCACTTCCCTTAAAGGATTTAACTTGAATTCAACTATGTACGATGAAATAGCTAAGCGTATCAGCGATCCTCACTTACGCGATATGCTCTCGTACTTCATCAAATATGTCGGGTCCTCTCCTTACGATGCACCCGCTGTTTTAAATATGATGATTTACATGCAGCACGTTCAAGGATGTTGGTACATACCTGGAGGAATGCATAAACTCGCAGAAGGTTTAACAAAACTCGCTCTAGAAGCCGGTGTCCACGTACATACAGGTTTGGGTGTCGTTCGTGCTCACACCGACAAAAAGAATGAAATAACTGGTGTTGAACTAGAAGACGGTTCGTTCAAGAAAGCCGATTACTACGTATCGAATATGGAAGTCATTCCGTTTTACAAAAAAATGGTGGACACTGATCAAAAACTCGTCCGAAAACTGGAGAAGAAATTTGAACCTTCTAGTTCGGGGCTCGTTCTTCACCTCGGTGTCAGTAAAACGTATCCTTTCTTAAATCACCACAACTTTTTCTTTTCGGAAAATCTGCATCAACAGATGGATAAAGTTTTTAAGAAGCATGAGTTGCCAGACGATCCAACTCTCTACGTCGTAAATACAAACAAAACCGATCCTTCACAAGCACCTCAAGGACACGAAAACTTAAAAATTCTTCCGCATATACCATACATCCAGGATAACCCTTTCACAAACGATGACTATTTGAAGTTTGAAGCTCGTGTACTGGATAAGCTTGAACGGATGGGCTTACATGGATTGCGTGACCATATCGTTACGCGTGACGTCTGGACTCCACATGATATTGAGCGTACATATGGATCTGATCGTGGAGCCATCTACGGTACCGTTTCGAATAAGAAAAAGAATAGCGGATTCAAACATCCTAAGCATAGTGAGATTTATGACAATCTCTACTTCGTTGGCGGAACAGTTAATCCTGGTAGCGGCATGCCCATGGTGACTTTGAGTGGTCAGCAAGTGAGCGATAAAATCGTAAAACGAGATCGGTTGCATAAATGATGACGAGTTATGTATCTATGGAACAAACAAGCTACTCAAAAGAGGAGGTTAACAGGTGCTAGTCCTATCATTTGTGGTTGCAGCAATCGTTATCTTACTGGGACTCTTAAGCGGATTGCTCATGTTTTGGCGGTTGCCTGTTCCTTCTGCTGAAGACGACGTGACCTGCACCAACCATTCGACGTTCATATCTATTATTATTCCCGCTCGGAATGAGGAGCATCGGATAGTCCCCTTGCTTCAATCCCTTTCACAACAAGAAGGGATTTCTTTTGAGACGATTGTGATTGACGATGATAGTGAAGATCGAACAAGTGAAGTCGCTAGTTCCTATCATGCACGCGTAATCCGTAATACTCCTCCAGAAGACGGATGGATTGGTAAATCTGCAGCTTGTTGGACAGGGGCCCAGGCAGCTAAAGGAAAGTTTCTATTGTTTTTGGATGCAGATACTGCATTTGAAAAGCCGGATAGCTTATTGCGCTATGTGAATTCGTATGAACAAATGGACGGCAAAGGGATTCTATCTCTTCAACCGTATCATCAAATTGAACAAGTCTATGAAAACGCTTCTATGATTTTCAACATTATCGTTATGGCAGGGATGAATGTCTTTACGCCTCTTGGAGAGCGATTAACGAGTGCTGGATCGTTTGGTCCGAGTATTTTGTGTAACCGAGCAGATTATGACATTTCAGGAGGTCACGCAGGAATCCGTGGTGCTGTCATGGATGACCTAGCACTCGGTGAAGCGTTTCAGTCTCAAGACCTTCCTGTTCGTTGTTATGGGGGACGAGGTCTCATCCGCTTCCGCATGTATCCCGAAGGCTTCAAACAATTACTTGAAGGATGGACAAAGAACTTCGGAACTGCTTCAAAATCCACTCATCCATTTGTAATGATGCTTGTGAATTTGTGGATAACCGGTGGATTCGTTAGTCCTGTCTTACTCGCACTTACTGGCATGTTCGGTTCCCCTTTCTGGATTACTTTTGCGGTAGTTCTTTATTTACTTAACGTCATTGAGATGGCTTGGTTAGCACGGCGAACCGGAAATTTCTCTTGGTGGATCTTCTCCATCTATCCATTGCTATTAG
Source organism: Sporosarcina sp. A2 (assembly GCF_050858885.1). Taxonomy (GTDB): domain Bacteria; phylum Bacillota; class Bacilli; order Bacillales_A; family Planococcaceae; genus Sporosarcina. The sequence goes on from NZ_CP193898.1 coordinate 2,701,459, forward strand.
TCTTTTTCACCGTTGTCTTTGTGTACTCCCTTTATTTAACACACGTACGAAAAACGGTTAGCTGGCGAGGACGCGATGTCCACGTATAATCGAACCATTGAGGTGAACTGGTTATGCCTATCGTAGAGTTACCACTAATCTGGATCATTGTGGTGGATGCCATAGCATGGGCATTTTTCCACATTGCTATCTCATTATTGACTGTCCGAATCCCCTTTCAGTGGTTCATTAGAAACAAACATCTTTTCGAATCATTCCATTTTGAACGCCAAGGCAACTTGTGGCAGCGTCTCTTCCGAGTGAAAAGTTGGAAACAGCTCATTCCTGACGGCACGATGGTTATCCGAAAAGGGTATACCAAAAAATCGCTGCATGGAAATGACATGTCCTCTCTCGAAGAATTTGTAGTGGAATCTAGACGTGCCGAACTAACTCATTGGCTATCCATCGCACCCGTTGCATTGTTCTTTCTTTGGAATCCGGTATGGGCAAGTTTGCTCAATGTTGCGTACGCAGTATTATTCAACGTGCCTATTGTCATCGCTCAACGATACAATCGTCCACGTTTAGAGCGGCTCATTGCACGAAAACAAAACAAGCCCCGAGCGGAACTTCTCCGCTAAGAGGCTTGTTTTTTGTTGAGTAAGTTATTCCAGTTCCAATTGCTTGGTTTCCGTGCCTAAGAAGACAACCGCTAGAACTCCTATTAAAATGGCTCCACAGAAAATGCCGAATATTATCCCGAAGCCATATCCTGCCGTTAGCATAGAGCCTACTAATAGCGGTCCGAATATGCCACCGATTCGACCAATTCCCGCTGCCATTCCGGTCCCAGTACCGCGAATTGACGTAGGATATTGTTCAGGTGAGTAGGCATAGAGTGCTCCCCATGCGCCTAAGTTAAAGAACGATAAGAGTGCACCAAAGAGCATGAGCATGGCTAGCGTATCTGAATTTCCGAATGCAAAAGCACTCAGTGCAGTACCTATCAAATACGTAGATAATACGAATTTACGACCCGTCCGCTCAATTAGCCATGCCGCGGAGAAATACCCTGGTAATTGCGCGAGTGTCATCAGTAATACGTAGCCGAATGTCTTGATCATTGTGAAGCCTTTTAACACCATTACACTTGGCAGCCATAAGAACATGCCGTAATAAGAGAAAACGACTGTGAACCAAACAATCCACAACATCAATGTGCGTCTTCGGTAAGGTTTTGACCATAACGCTTTCAGCTTGTCACCAATCGATTGTTTCGGTTCGCCCGCTTTTACAAACCGCGGAGAGTCCGTTAAATTGCGACGTAAATAGATTGCATAAAAGGCGGGTAATGCTGTGATAATTAATGCCGCACGCCATCCGAATGTTGGAATAACGAAATAAGCGATCAACGCAGCGATTAGCCACCCCGCAGCCCAAAAGCTTTCTAAGAGAACGACAACCCTTCCACGCTCTTTTGCTTCTACACTTTCAGAAACAAGTGTCGATGCAACTGGCAATTCTCCACCCAGACCTGCACCTACGAAAAATCGTAATATAAGAAATGCTGCAAGCGTTGTTGTGAATGCAGAAAGACCACTTGCTATGGAGAATAGTACGAGTGTTAACATAAATACTTGTTTTCTTCCGATTCGGTCTGCAAGTAAGCCAAATCCGATGGCCCCCACCATCATTCCGAATGAGTTTACACTACCAACCCATCCGATTGCTGCTGGTGCAAGATTCCACTCCACGGCGATTGCTGCGATGACGAATGATAAAATTCCGACGTCCATCGCATCGAACATCCATCCTGTACCGGATATTACTAATAATTTGTTACGAGATATAGTTTGTGGTTTCTTCGATTTTGAAGAAACGGGTTCTAATGCATTTACCATTGTCTTTTCCCCTTTACTGTCTGAACTACTGTCATGACACATGTCATTATACAGTTATCTAACGCTAGGGTAAAGAACAATTTTAAAGAGACTATCGTACATTCAATAGTCCATCATGTAACTTTGCAGTTACACCTATCAGTGTTTCACGTATTTGATAGGATTGTTCTCCAACAATGAGGATTGTGCCTGCATGAGCGATACCAATAACAATCGAGCCCGTGTCTTTGGTGCGAACAATGGTTTGTCCACCTCGCTTGGAACCACATTCTTTAAGAGAGATATGTCGATCAGCTGTTAACTCCCCACCTCTGCAAATCCCCTCTACTTGTAAATCGAGTCGTGCGTACACATTACACTGCGCAAGGCCGTTACCTGTTATGTCAATAGACCCTGAGCAAGTAAGGGTGCTGTTGAGAGCGTAGGGAATTGTAATCCTACCTGTAGGTAGAGCGATTTTAGGTCGATGACGTGTTACCAACTGTTCAGCTTTCGCAAGTAACTCCGAAAATTCTACTCCATTTTGAATACCGGGATTCATTGTATTTACGAAAAGGCAATATAGGGTTGTTTGCACTTGTATCCATTCGGAGTCTGTCGCGATAGGTTCTCGACGAAGCGAAAACGTTTGAATGCGCTCTTGAAAAGTGGCGTACGTTTCTCCGAGGCCGATTCGGAAAAGCTTATTCAGTTCTTGTCCATCCAACTCAGCTAATTCAATCTCTCGAAGAGTACATATGTTTTCAATAAATAACCCTAGCTTATGTAAATGTGGAAGAATCTCATCTAAATCCGTTGCATAATTTGCATCCGAGGAAACCTGAGCACCTACCTCAATTGTAGAAGATGAAACATGGCCAACTGCATGAACGGATTTCCCTGCGAATACATCGGACTTACTTATTTCCCCAGCAACTTCAATAGCGCCTGTTGCTTCTAACAAACACCCTTGGCTAACAGTTCCTTTTACCACGACGTCTCCATCGAAACGAATATTTCCACTTGCAAAATTCACTTTTTCCAATTCAAGCGAGTCCGCGATATCGATGCAAATTGCAATGTCCTCCCGTTCTACTACTAGTTTCCCAGAACAGCTTGCAAAAATATGACTTCCTGTTCTTGTACTATTTTTCCCTAACTCCACGTGTGCAGGTTGGCCGTCTTCAGCCATGATTTCATTTCCGAAAACATCCTCTCCCGATTGTCCCGGAATAGGCGGAAGGACAGTCGCGATCAATTGTCCTTTTTGAACAAGTTGTACAGCTGACTGCTCTCGGTAATTGACTTTATTCTCTTCAGAAAGCGTGATACCATCTACGTCAATCTGTACTTCCACATCTCCATCCAGTCCAGGTTTAGGGAAGATCCCGCGTGCAACAATTGCTTCGTAGGGTACGACAGTTTCACACGCTTCCCAAAGTACCCGTTTATCTAGTGGAGCACTAATCCCTAATTGGGTACAAGTATCACGAATCATCCGTTGAGAGAGATCGTTTACGATTTCATGTGTTTCGTTCGCTTCAACGGCCAACCTATGACTATACTCCGTATCTCTTACAGTTCGTGTAACCTTTTTACCTGGAGTTACCGTCAACAAAGCGAGCGCGCCCTGCTCACGTACTGTGATTGATAACTGCGCACGTGTCAGCTCGTCTACTGTACGGATGTGAATCGTGTCTGCTTCCGTAATCTGTCGGCTACCTTCTATTTTTTCTCCATTAATGATAATTGAAACTCCATGACTTCCTTCTATTGTAGGAAGTACCATCCCTACCGCTTCATGTACTTCTACATAGCCCTGTTGAATCCGAACCCCCACTTGACCTGCATCCTCGCTGTAGAGTTCGGAAACAGTTTGCGTGTAGTGTACAGGCGTCACTGTCACTTCAGCCAATCTGCTGACCACACCTGTAAGATCATTCGACTCAGCTGTTTTGTTAACATGAATACGGACGTCCGATAAATCCAGGCATAAGATATTAAGCGCCGTCTCTACAGCTTGTTCGACTGACTTCCCACGCACCGTAATTGCTTTCCCCATACCGTCCCCTACTCTCTTCGTTCTACTAGGGTAAAGTGTAGCATAGCAAGAAATTATTCGGCAGACACAAAAGACCGATTCCTCTGGAGGAATCGGTCTTTTTCGTATAATTATAGTCCTGCTTCTACTTCTTTGATCATTTCTTTCATAGACTTCAATCCGCCACCTGAGAGGTACCAGTATTCTCCATTAAGGTAAACAATCTTATCATTTTTGAATGCATTCGTTTTCTTCACAAGATCGTTTTCGACAGTCTTCTGTGCGTTTGCACCTTGACCGATTGCCGCATCACGGTCAACCACGAAAAGAATATCCGGGTTTGTTTCTAGAATATATTCAAACGTAATGTTCTGTCCGTGTGTCGAAGCTTCAATGCCTTCATCCGCCGGAGTGAATCCGAATACATCGTGGATCAAACCGAAACGTGAGCTCGGTCCGTATGCACTTACTTTTCCTTCAGTCGCAAGTGTGATCAACGCTTTACTATCTGTTTCACCAGTTTTTGCTTTAATGTCTTCAATTTGCTTATCTACATCAGCTAGTTCTGATTTCATTTCATCTTCTTTGTCGAAGACTTGAGCGATAATATCCATGTTGCTCTTGAAAGAATCCATATAATTTGTGTAGTCTAGTCCCATGTAGATCGTTGGTGCAATTTCAGCAAACTGGTCGTACAAGTCTGCTTGACGTCCAGAGATGAAGATCACATCAGGCTTCATTGCGTGTAGTGCTTCAAAATCAGGTTCTTTCAAGCTACCAAGGTTTGTGTAATCGTCACTTGCGAATTTCTCCAAGTATGCAGGGATCGTTGCTTGTGGAACACCGGCAACTTCAACGCCTAACTCGTCTAGAGTGTCCAATACACCAAAGTCGAATACTGCTACATTTTTCGGAGTACCTTTTAATGTTGCTTCACCAAGCTCGTGCTTGAATGTCATTTCCTTCGTTTCTGTTGCTTCGCTGCTTTCAGATGTGCTATCTGTTCCTGCGCTGTTTGCTTCTGGTTTCTTATCTTCATCTTTAGATCCACATGCTGCAAGTACGAGCATCAATGCGAACGCCATAAATAATACTGTAAGTTTTTTCATAACTACATACCATCCTTTTGTTTTATGAGTTGAAGTACACACAGATGCGACAATCGTTCATCTGCTGAATCGGGATATCCATGTCATAGATTTCTCGAAGTGATTCAGAATTGATAATATCGTTAGTCGGGCCATCTTTCACGACGCGACCTTCTTTCAAAGCGACAATGCGATCTGAATAGACAGAAGCAAAGTTGATGTCGTGAAGAACAATGACGACGGTCTTTCCAAGTTCATCCACTAAACGGCGTAGAATCTTCATAATTTGGACGGAATGCTTCATATCCAAGTTATTCAAGGGTTCATCCAACAAAATGTAATCCGTGTCTTGGGCGATAACCATAGCGATGAACGCACGCTGGCGTTGACCACCGGATAATTCCTCCAAGTACTGGTGTTCCATACTCATCAGGTCCATGTAGTCGAGCGCTTGGTTCACAATTTGAATATCTTCTGCTTGAAGACGCCCTTTTGAGTGTGGGAAACGGCCAAAGGAAACTAGTTCCCGGATCGTTAACCGGACGTTCATGAAATTGGATTGCTTTAAGATTGATACGCGTTTAGAAAACTCATTGGATTTCATCTTTTTCACGTTGTTGTTATCGACGAGTACTTCACCTGTATCTGCATCTAGCAGCCGGCTTACCATGGATAATAGCGTCGATTTCCCTGCTCCGTTTGGTCCGATGAAAGAAGTAATCTTGCCTGGATGAATATCCACGCTCACTTTTTCAACGACTGCTTTGTTCCCATAGGCCTTTGTCAATTCTCGAACCTGGATCATGCAGATCGACTCTCCTTTAATAGTAAGTAGATGAAGTACGCACCGCCAACAAAGTTGATGATGACACTAAGTGTTGTTGAGAATGTAAAGACACGTTCTACTACCCATTGACCGCCCACTAGAGCAATGATACTCATGACAGATGCACCAGCAATCAGAATGGTGTGCTTATACGTTTTGAAAAACTGGTAGGACAGATTGGCAACGATCAGACCGAAAAAGGTGATAGGCCCGACAAGCGCAGTCGATATTGCGATAAGCACTGAAGATAAGATAAGCATCGTTTTAACAATCTTATCGTGATCGACCCCTAGGTTGATGGCGGTATCACGACCGAGGGACAATACGTCCAATTCACTGAACTTACGTCCGCCAATGAAGAGTGTGATGATTAGAATTCCAAGAGACCACCAAACGAGATCTCCGTTAATGTTATTGAAACTTGCGAACGACTTATCTTGCACGCGTAAGAATTCGTTCGGGTCAATTAAGACTTGTAGGAACGTTGAGATGCTCTGGAAGAACGTACCAACGATAATCCCTACGAGTAGCAAGAAGTAGATTGGGCGCTTTCCTGCTTTGAATAGAAACTGATACAGCAGTAAGGCGAATACCACCATTGCCACAACAGATAACACGAAGTTCACTTGCTTATTTACAATTGTGACGTGTGTGGAGCCCAAGAAAAAGATGAGCACCGTTTGTAACAAGATATACAAGGAATCGAGTCCCATAATACTTGGCGTCAAAATACGGTTGTGCGTAATGGTCTGGAAGATGACTGTCGAATAGGCAATTGCGACACCAGTAAGGGCCATCGCGACTACTTTGATTGCTCTACGGGGTAACGCATAGTCATAGCTTCCATTTAATCCTTGGAACAAATACAATCCACAGAATACGAGTGCAGCAATAGATAGTATGATTAGTTTCGTCCGGTTACGCATATACTTTCCTCCTAAACAGCATATAGAGGAAGATTGCGCTACCAATGACGCCTACCATCAAGCTGATTGAAATCTCATACGGATAAATGATCACCCGTCCGAGAATATCGCAAACTAGCAAGAAGATTGCACCTAGCATAGCTGTATGCGGTAATGTTTTCTCGAGATTGTCACCTTTAATGATAGAGACAATGTTCGGAATGATGAGTCCTAGGAAAGGGATAACCCCTACAGTCAGTACAACAGTGGTTGTAATGAGAGCAACGAGGATGAGCCCGATATTTACAATCCTCCGATAAGCAAGCCCCAAGTTCTTTGAGAAATCCTCACCCATTCCCGCAACCGTAAACCGGTTGGCGTAAAGATATGTGATGATGAGAACGGGAATACTTATGTATAGCAATTCGTAACGGCCTTTCATAATGAGGGAGAAATCTCCCTGAAGCCAGGCGGACATGTTTTGGATCACGTTCGCTTTGTATGCGAAAAATGTAGTAATTGACGATAGGATATTACCGAACATGAGACCGACAAGGGGGATAAAAATAGCGTCTTTGAATTTAACTTGGTCCAAAATTTTCATGAACAACAAGGTTCCACCTAGCGCAAAAGCAAATGCGACAAGCATCTTCTCAATTGTCGTTGTGTTCGTAAACAACAACATTGAAACGAGAATTCCAAGCTTTGCTGCATCCAATGTACCTGCCGTTGTCGGAGATACGAATTTGTTGCGACTGAGCTGTTGCATGATCAGACCCGTAATACTCATTCCTGCACCAGCGAGCAAAATCGCAAGTAATCTGGGCAACCGACTGATAAGAAAAATTTCTGTTTCCTCAGAGCGGAAGTCAAGCAGGTCTTTCGGTGTAATATGACTCACTCCCACGAACAAAGAAACTAGCGAGAGGAGGATAAGCGCAACGATCAAATAACGTTTCTTCATGAAGAACTCCGATATCTAGATATTTGCGGGCTCGATCCGTTTAAATGAAAACCGTTATCAGTTAGCCGCAAGTCCCATTATAGCAAATCCGAATTGGAAGTCAACAGATAACTGAAAATGATTCTCACTGTTTTGTAAACTCGACAGTAATGGGTTTTCATTGAGAATAAGGGTTATTCAGAGATCATAAAAGAGAGTTTGAAACAAAAAAATTAGCAGAAGGATAGCATGCGCTTTCCTCCCACCCGTTTTCATGTGTTCACTTATTGTTTGTTCAATTCACCTTGTTATGCTCACTCGCCAACTTTATTTCCGGACATATCATACGCATTGTTTCGCACTTCGTCCGGAATAACAATTCCTTCAAGCTCATTTATTTGGCTCATCGTAGCATTGATATCTTGTATTGAAACTGTTCGATAGCCAGCCATGTCCATGACTGCATCCAGGTTCATATCAAACGAATTCGTATAGTAGGTTTCTTTGTCAATATGAATTGTCATGTCAATCTTTTTCACTTCTACGTTTTCCATCGATTCCTCTTCGGCGCCCCCCCTTTCTTGATCACCCATTGCAGTTTGATTCATGAGTTCTTTCAAGAGTTCGCCGAATTCATCGCCTGTGGCAGATAAGTTCAATATATATTCGTCTTCGTGTTCTTCAAGTGTAAATTCTGATGTAAAGTCTTTGAATACTTCCAAGTCCATCATTGCATTGGAGCTGTCCATTCCAGCCAGAACCTCATCTTGCATTTCACTAGGTACAAGAATCCAGCCCCCTTCTAATTCTTGCATCTGAATGTATAGTTCGCCCCCTTCACCGTACATCTCGATAGCCATCGAATTCTCTGGATTGCCTTTCACTACCATTTTCTGGCGTAGTGACATTGGGTCAGTGACCATATCCATAGTTACGGTAATATCATTTTTCATACTTAAATTTTCATCACCAGTTGTCTTTAGATCTTGTTGAATCGTAAAATCTGCATGCATACTTTTGATTGATTTCGATGCTTCTAATGACTTTTGATAAACCTCCTGAGCCGTTAGCTCATCTTTTTCTACTACCTTGGTTGTAACCGTGTCAGTACCTGTATTTGTATTTGCCCCTGCCTCTGCTTCCGCATTCTTTTCTTCAGCTGCTCCACAAGCTCCAAGTGCTAGCACAAGCAAACCTACTGCAATCCCTTTTGCCCAATTTTTCATGAAATTATCTCCCTTTTATGAAATTTCGCTACACCTTAGCTTACGACAGTAATAGTATTCGGTTTCACCCATTTCCCAAAAAGTCTGAAAGTCCTCCTTTTTGTCCACACCCTATATTTCTAACAAAAGTACCGGGTAATAGAATATTCCGAGAGCTATGTCGAACTTTCCGATTAAACCATGTATACTAACACTAAAATTACAAATAAGGATGGGTTACATGATGAAGCAATTTTTCTCCTATTATAAACCGCACAAACGTCTTTTCATGATTGACTTTTCAAGTGCTGTATTCGTAGCATTACTCGAACTCGCATTTCCACTTGCCGTTCAAGGATTCATAGATATCCTCTTACCTTCACGTGACTGGGGTCGTATCACGACTATAGGAATATTGCTACTGGTCATCTATCTCTTTAGCACATTCCTTCAATATATCGTAAGTTACCTTGGACACAAATTAGGTATCAATATCGAGACGGATATGCGGGAGAAGCTATTCAATCATGTCCAAAAGCAGTCGTTCCGATTTTTCGACAACACGAAAACCGGTCATATAATGACGCGCATTACGACCGACCTATTTGATATCGGAGAACTTGCCCACCACGGACCAGAAGATGCTTTCATCGCAGTGATGACTATTCTAGGTGCGTTTGGACTCATGTATACCATCAATCCTGAACTGGCCCTTATCGCAATTGTCATGGTGCCTTTCCTGATCGTGCTCGTCGCATTTTGTAACAAAGCCATGAATTCCGCATGGCTCAATATGTACGGTAAAATTGCAGATGTGAACGGACGGGTAGAGGACTCCGTGTCGGGTTCACGCGTCGTTAAATCGTTTACGAACGAAAACTTCGAACTTGCGCGTTTCCGTAAAGACAACGGGAATTTCCGGACAGCGAAATTAGTAGCCTATAAAGTTATGGCTTGGGCGACTTCTTCCATTTATATGATGACTCGTCTCGTGACACTGGTAATTTTAGTGGTTGGGGCTTGGTTTACAATCCAAAACAAGCTATCTATTGGGGAACTCGTCAGCTTTATCCTATTCGTCAACATCCTCATTAAGCCGATTGATAAAATCAGTGCGTTGCTAGAGCTCTATCCGAAAGGGATGGCAGGATTCAGCAGATTTCAAGACTTATTGAACCAAGAACCTGAGATTCTTGATGCACCTGACGCAATAGAGGTTCCCCATTTAAAGGGGGATATCAAGTTATCTGATGTCACGTTCGGGTATGACGGGGGAAAGCCTGTCCTTAACAAGTTAAGTATTTCAATCCAATCTGGACAAACCATTGCGTTCGTCGGACCTTCAGGTGCAGGTAAGACAACGATTTGTTCATTGATTCCGCGCTTTTATGATGTCAATGAAGGCAAAATTACGATTGATGGAATTGACATCCGGGATATGAGTCAGCAATCATTACGCCGTCAAATCGGTATTGTTCAACAGGACGTTTTCTTATTCACAGGTACTGTTAAAGAAAATATTGCTTACGGAGACTTAACCGCTTCAGACGAAGCAATTTTCCAAGCTGCAAAGCGTGCTCATTTGGAAGAATTCATCGAAAATCTGCCTTATGGCTACGAAACACAAATCGGTGAACGTGGGTTGAAGTTATCTGGTGGTCAAAAACAGCGTCTCGCCATTGCACGGATGTTTTTAAAGAATCCGCCTATCCTCATTTTGGATGAAGCCACTTCTGCGCTAGATACGGAAACAGAGCGAATTATCCAAGAATCTCTTGCAGAACTGTCTGAGAATCGAACGACTTTAGTCATCGCCCACAGACTTGCTACTATTCGGGACGCGGATCGTATTGTTGTCGTGACTACTGAAGGTATCGCAGAAGATGGTGGCTATGCCGAACTCGTAAAACAAAATGGTATTTTTTCGAAATTACACGCGAATCAGTTTCAACAGGTTTAAGAATGAGAGGAGCGGGCATACTACTACTATCCCACCCCCTTTCTCTTATAGAAAAAAGAACGGCACTGCCACATTGGCGGTGCCGTTCTTTTTGGTTAATGGTTTACTATGAAGGCTTCAAGCTTTTTCCGCTCACGTTCATCGACTTCAACGATCATTAACGTTCCTTCCTCTTCGTATTCCGTTGTTTTCACATGAGTTTGCTCATTAAGATACGAAACCAAATCCCCACGATCAAACGGAATTAAAACTTTACACGTAATATGTTTTTCATATACTTTTTGTTCGATGAGCTGTACTAACTGATCAAGACCCTCACCCGTTTTTGCAGATAACCATATTTGGTCATCTTGGATACGAGGATACTCTATATCCTCTGCCAGGTCTGCTTTGTTGTACACATACAGTGTAGGCACGTCTTCTACACCTACTTCTTGCAACGTTTTGTTCGTAACGTCGATCATATGACGATATTCAGGATTCGATACATCTACAACGTGCAGAAGGAGATCTCCTTCTCTCGCTTCTTCCAATGTAGAGCGGAACGCCTTAACGAGATGGTGTGGAAGTTTTGCAACGAAGCCGACCGTATCTGTTAAGATGAACGGCTTTCGATCCACGAGCGTTACACTTCGGACGGATGTATCTAGCGTTGCAAACAGCATATCCTTTTCCATGACTGTCTTGGCATCATCGCCATCTGCCTCTGCTAAGATTTTATTCATAAGCGTTGATTTGCCCGCATTCGTATAGCCTACGATGGAGACGACAGGAGTGCCACTCCGTTTCCGTTGTTTCCTTTGAACATCCCGCTGTTGCTTCATACTCTCTAAGTCTCTTCGGAGTTTTGCAATCTGCTCCTCGATTTTACGACGGTCGAGCTCGAGTTTAGTCTCACCTGCACCTTTGTTTTGGAATCCACCGCCCGTACCCCCACCTTGCCGACCAAGGGAAGCTCGTAATCCAACAAGTCTTGGTAACGTATATTGCAATTCAGCTAGCTCCACTTGCATACGCGCTTCATGAGTTCTTGCTCTTCTCGCAAAGATATCTAAAATCAGCATCGTGCGGTCTATGATTTTCACTTCGAGATCTCGTTCTAGGTTACGTAGCTGAGAAGGAGATAGTTCATCATTGAAAATGATCAGATTCGCACCCGCTTCGTCTGCAAACAAGCGTACTTCTTCAATTTTCCCTTTACCTATATAGCCTGTCGGATGTTTACGCTCCAACTTTTGGACAACGCTACCGACGACTTCTACTCCGACTGCAGCAGCAAGATTACCAAGCTCTTCAAGCTCATAGGCGAAATGATCATCGTTTTGTTCTTCTACCCCAACTAAAATTGCGGTTTCTTTTAATAATTCCAGTTCATCCATCCAAACACCTTCTTCCCTATACACTATTAGTAAGCTTGCCCTGTGACGACAGTATGCATACGATTTCTCTTCTTAGAATCCGGTTTGAATCGCAAACGAATTCCTTCCAACATGAGACTAGTTTCATCGATTGGTTCTACGGCGAGCATGACACTCCATCGCGCAATTTCTTGTATCGGATCCTTACTGATCAGAACACACTCATGAATCCGATCGGAGTCACTCGACTCTGTAAAGGCTCCCTCTTCTCGCAATGCGTTACGACGAGTTTCTTCATCTTCTTCCCACTCGATGAAAAACGGGGCCGGTAAATCTGTATTATTTTGTTCATCGACAAATAGCATTTTCCACTTTTTAAGTTTTCCGGAAGAAGTTTCACGAGAGGCATCTAATACCCCTGAAGTGGACATACCTGCTTGTTGCAATCGCAGATTTAGCGCCTCTATGTTTTCAGTAGATACACAGAGCGTCCCCCATCCTTCTCCAAACATCGTTAAGTCATTTCGCAATTGTTTAACTAGCGGGTGTTGGGACATCTCTGCGATCGAACTATCTTCAATCGCTAGCCATTCAATGTATCCATTTTGTACATACTTTAATGCATTATACGTGCCCCATTGTTCATGTCTGCCACCAACAAAAGCACCTTCATATTCTGTAGCAATCTGTTCGGGTGTGCGCCTTGTAAACCATACGACATGATCCAGTTTCATAACCAGCCCCCCCTCTACTCTCCATCATACAACAGGTACGATAGGAAACCATGAAAAAAGCCGTCCAATGGAACTGGACGGCTCTCTGATTTAGCTATCGCGCTTAAGAAGATCGAGTGACTCTGTGAACTCGCGCTCGATTTCTTTGTTTTCTTTATACGTTGCAAGACTAACGAAATACGTAACAAGTAAACATACGATGAAACCAGGGATGATTTCATAGAGTGTACCTGAAAGTGAATCGATACTTCCCCAAACACCGACAACGATGGCTCCGGAAACCATTCCGAACAATGCCCCTTTTGCCGTTAGTTTACGCCAGTACAAAGATAAGAGAATGATTGGTCCAAACGCTCCACCGAAGCCTGCCCATGCAAATGAAACAAGTTTCAAGATCGAGTCGTTATTCGGCCAAGCAAGTACCATTGCAATTAGAGAGACAACAAGTACCGCCATACGACCAAGGAACACATATTGCTTATCCGTACCATCTGTTTTAATGATCGCTTTGTATAAATCTTCGATTAGAGCAGAAGACGTAACAATAAGCTGTGAAGAAATCGTACTCATAACTGCTGCTAGAACAGCTGCAAGCATGATTCCTGCAATGAATGGATGGAAAATAATCTGACCCAAAGCAATGAAGATTGTTTCAGAATCGACCAATTCCACTCCAGGGTTTTGTTGGTAGTATGCGATACCGACAAGTGCTGTCGCAACCGCACCAAGTAAGCTTAAAATCATCCAGCTAATACCGATACGACGTGCACTCTTCGTTTCTTTGACGGATTTGATCGCCATGAAACGTACGATAATATGCGGTTGACCAAAATAGCCTAGCCCCCATGCAACAGAGGAGATGACACCTAGAAGCGTAGCTCCTTTAACAAGGCTGAGCATATCCGGATTCACTTCACGAATTGAAGCAGTTGTCTCAGGTATTCCACCTGTAACAAACACTGCAACGGCAGGCACGAGTATTAGTGCTAAGAACATGATTAGCCCCTGCACGAAGTCAGTATAACTAACCGCGAGGAACCCACCGAATAAGGTATACCCCACTACTACGACAGAAACAATTATCAGTCCCATATGATAATCTAATCCAAATGAACTGAGGAAGAATTTACCGCCAGCAACCATTCCTGAAGAAACATAGAACGTAAAGAAGATAAGAATTATAATTCCAGAAGCAATTCTTAGTAGTCTAGACTTATCTTTCAAGCGATTCTCTAGAAAACTCGGAATTGTGATTGAATCATTTGTCACTTGGGTATATACACGAAGACGAGGTGCTACAAAGTACCAGTTTAAATAGGCTCCAGTTGTTAGACCGATAGCAATCCAGATTTCCGGTAATCCTTTATCGAAGATTGCACCTGGCAATCCAAGCAATAACCATCCAGACATATCCGCAGCACCAGCACTGAGTGCAGTAACTGCAGGCCCTAGTGAACGTCCACCTAACATATAATCCGTTAGATTAGATGTACGACGATACGCATACCAGCCGATAAACACCATAGCCGCCATGTAAAGAACAATCGAAATCAATTTATAACCATCAGTAGTCATAGTTCAGCCCCCTTATACTCTTATCTAGTTAACCGCAAACGCTTTCATAACTCTTTTCACGCGCGGTCAGATTTATTATAGGCAACTTTGTGTCATTGCGCCATACCTATTTTCGATTTATTACCCGGGAAATATCCACCATTCGACAAGGAGGAATTCAATTGGATCACGAACGTTTCTTAAATGATGCAATTCAGCTAGCAACAGATAGTGTATTACAAGGCGGTGGCCCTTACGGCGCGGTCATCGTACGAGACGGTGAAATCATTGCGAGTGGTGTCAATTCGGTCGAATTAGATCACGACCCATCAGCTCATGCAGAGTTGGTTGCAATCCGCGAAGCGTGTCGAGTAATCGCTTCAACGGACCTATCAGACACAATTTTGTATGCAAGCGGCGAACCATGCCCAATGTGCCTAGCAGCATCTTATCAAGCGAAGATCGGTGAAATTTATTATGCTTGCAGCAAAAAAGATGCAGCGGCAATCCTACAAAAACCGGATAACACGAAACACTTTTATAGTGATCAGGAAAAAGCAGGTGCATTACGGGACGTCCCATTCATTCACTTAGAAACCGCCCATAAATTAGAACCGTTTTACGCAGCGGCGAATCAACAATCTACCTGATTGTCAAACTACCTTCAATTTTAAGACAGGAGGTCTACTCAATGCATTGGACCAAAAATGATTATCCAGCTTCCTTCAAGAACGTAGGGACAGACGTTCGAAATAAAGCGATTGAAATTGTAAACACCTTATTACAGGAAGGATACGAAGACGGCCGTGCTATTTCGATTGGACTTTGCAAAGCACGTGAAACAATTGAAGGTAAATCAGAAAACCGTCCCCATTTCGAAGTTCGCCAACGTGATAATGACTGAATTTTAAAGAAACGAGGCACTTCTACAACTATTTATAAAGAAGATACAAAACAGGCATTGCTCAACAAAGCAAAAACATAAGTGACAGATCATGACGGTGTATTGACTACGTATCATGTAGATGTATCCAAAGAACAAACATTGTACGAATGAAACGCATGCCATGAATTGGCATGCGTTTCTTAAGAGTGAATTGCCTTTTGTTCGGACAGCTCACGTAATTTGAACTTTTGAATTTTGCCCGATGCTGTCATCGGATATGCTTCTGTAAATTCAATATAACGTGGGATTTTGTGATGCGAAATGGTTCCCTTACAAAACGTGCGAATGTCTGCCATATCTAGCTCAACGCCTTCTTTTGGAATAATCCAAGCCATCAGTTCCTCACCGTACTTTTCGTCAGGGACACCGACAACTTGAACATCTGAAACGCCAGGGTACGTATAGAGGAACTCTTCCACTTCACGCGGGTAAATATTTTCTCCTCCACGTATAACCATATCTTTCATACGCCCAGTAATGTCTAGATAACCGTATTCATCTAGTCTAGCAATATCGCCCGTATGCAACCAGCCGTGTGCAGAGTTCGCCTGACTCTCCGATTGGAAGTTCTTCGTTTGTAACAGGCTCGGTGATTTTCACTTCTACATGCGGATGTGGTTTACCAACAGTAGTAACACGTTTTTCAATCGGGTCATCTGTTTTCGTCTGTGAAATGACCGGGGAAGCTTCTGTCAATCCGTAGCAGATTGTAATTTCTGCAGCTCCCATCACTTCGATTGGACACGTAGATCCTACCATAATACCGGTCCGTAATGTAGATGTGTCGTATTCGCCAAAATCCGGATGATTCAATTCAGCTATGAACATCGTTGGGACACCATGCAATGCTGTGCATTTCTCGTCTTGAACCGCATGCAACACACGAGCAGGTTCAAATTGCTCGACGATTACCATCGTTGCACCGTGGGTGACGGCAGCTAGAGTTCCAAGAACGCACCCGAAACAATGGAAAAAGGGAACCGGAATACATAATCGATCCTCATTGGAAAGCTTCATCGTCTCTGCAATCATATTGCCGTTATTGACAACATTATTATGGGTCAACATAACGCCCTTCGGAAATCCTGTCGTTCCCGATGTATATTGAATGTTGATAACATCATCTGGATGAAGTGAGTTTCTACGTTGTTCGAATTCTTCATCCAACACCATTTCTTCGTGCCTTAAAAATTCAGACCAATTGTAGATGCCACACTCATTTTTCTCTGTCATTAATATAACGCGTTTTAAGTTCGGCAATGTCGGACAGTAAATATGAGCTCCATCGCATTCCCGTTGGGACGGACAAATGGAACGTAAAATTTCTAAGTAACTTGTGTTCTTGAATCCTTCGTCCAAAATCAGCGTAGTCGCTTCTGACTGTTGTAGTAAATATTGCAGTTCTGCTGCTTGATAATTCGTATTTACAGTTACAAGAACAGCGCCCATCTTTCCTGTAGCAAACTGACTGAGTAACCATTGCGGTTTTTTGTCTGACCAAATCGCAACGTGTTCCCCTTTTTGAATGCCAATGCCCATAAATGCCTTTGCCAGTCGATCGGTTTCTTCATCGAACTCCGCATAAGTTCGTCTTAAATCCCTTTCCGGGTACACGTACGCTTCGTTTTCCGGATATCGTATCGCTTGTTCCTTTAACACTTCTCCTACCGTCTTGTTTAGCAGCTCCATTTCTCCATCCTCCTATCTTATTGTTAGTTACCACTACACTATCGAAACTTTCTGACTGTAATGAATAATATTTTAATTACACACGATTCTTTCAAAAAATAAGCAGAGGCTTCATACGCCTCTGCTTACTAAACAATTATTCAATTGGAGTAACTCTACCTCGTTCATCTTTGTATAGGATATGATGTCTTTCTAACTTTGTTGGGGAATCCAATCCAGCTGCTGCTGCAATTCGGAAAAGTCCCTCTCGCATCGTCAAAATATAATTCGTCACACGATACTTTTTCTCTTCGACAACTAGGCCCCGCTGTAAATGTGGATCGGTCGTAGCGACTCCTGTCGGGCATTCGTTCGTATGGCAGCGTTGCGCCATAATACATCCGACAGAAATCATGAATCCTCTTGCAATTTGGACGAGATCAGCACCCATTGCAAGCGCAATTGCCGCTTTGTCTGGAGTTGTCATCTTGCCGGACGCAATGATCTTCACACGGTGACGTACTTCATATTTTCTTAATGCGTCATCTAGTATGATTAATGCGGAACGTATCGGAAGGCCAACTGAGTCCGCTAAGTCCTGATATGTCGCACCTGAACCTCCTTCAGACCCATCTACGGAGATAAAATCAGGTCCCTTTCCTGTTTCTTTCATATAAGAGGCTAATTCTTCTGCATCCGATATCCCTCCGATAACAATCTTTATACCTACGGGTTTTCCTGAATGATTTCGAATCTTTTCGATAAAGGAAAACATTGATGGGAAATCATCGAACTGATGGAAGCGGTTTGGACTGTTAATCGTTTTAAACGGTGTTACATTCCGGATTGCTGCAATCTCTTCCGTCACTTTCGACCCTTCAACGTGCCCGCCGCGCATTTTAGCACCTTGAGCCAGCTTTAGTTCAAATGCTCGAACTTTTGGATTCTCTGCTTTTTGTGTGAGGAGGTCCCAATCGAAATCTCCTTCGTTGGTCCGAAAACCGAATAGCCCTGAGCCGATTTGTGCGACAATGTCGGCATCTCCTGCTAAATGATGAGACGATAAGCCCCCTTCTCCAGTATTCATCCATGCACCTGTCGCCATTCCAATACCTTTAGATAGTGCGGTAATCGCATTTTCACCGAGTGCCCCGTAACTCATGGCTGATTGACCGAGTAAACTATGAACACGGAAAGGTTGTGCGCAATTCGGTCCAATAACAATTGCATCTTCGTCCGGTAATAACCATGGTTGTGCTGAGACGTCTTCGCGATGCTCACGTCGTGAAAACAATCCTTCACCATCTACTGTATAGCGCATAGTTTCAACTTTCCGATCATTGTCGACTCGCATTTCTTCATTTTGTTTTGTAAACATTGAATTTCTAATATAGTATCCCGCCGCATTAAAATCACGTTTAGAGCCAAATCCAATTACACTTTTCAAATACTTTCCCGGTAAAACCATATGCAAATAATCTTCTCGACTAAATGGCTTTCCTTCATTATCACTGTCGTATAAATACTGCCTGAATTCCGGCCCAACTTTTTCGATCATATAACGAATCCTACCGAGTATCGGATAGTTCCTTAAAATTGCATGTTGTTTCTGTTTCCTGTCAAATATGTATACGTAAAGTACTGCGACTATCGGTATTATGATTAATGCCACTATAATCAAGATAGTAGTTAATGATAGTTCCTCTATAAAGCTCATAAGCTCCACTCCTTTTCTCACGCCTCAAACTGGTGTAACATTAATCTCAATTACTAGTTGGAGGCGGTTCATAATGGTTATTGACTTACTAAAATCTCATGCGTCTGTGCGTTCCTATACAGACGAACAATTATCTAAAGAAACAGTAGTTGATTTAGTCTCTGCTGGACAACATGCTGCAAGTTCTCATTTTGTCCAAGCCTATTCCGTGATCCACGTGACCGATGTTGCCATACGTGAAAAACTAGGGGAGTTTTCTAAAAATCCTCATCAATTTAATGGAGCGGGTGCGGTGTTGGTATTCTGTGCAGACTTTCATCGATTGCAGACTGCTGCAGCTCTGCATGATCGATCCATCGACTTTTCGCATGCAGAAGCCCTGCTGGTCGGAACAATCGATGTAGCACTCTTCGCACAAAATATTGCAATCGCTGCTGAGTCAAAAGGTTACGGTATTTGCTATATCGGGGGCGTACGGAATAGCCCAGCTGAAATTAGCGAACTGCTTCATCTTCCGGAAGGCGTCGTTCCGATGTTTGGGATGACAATAGGCATTCCAGCCAATGTAAATGAAGTGAAACCTCGCTTACCAGTGGATGCGGTACTTCACGAAAATATGTATGATGCGAGCAACTATGATGAAGTTCTTCGTGAGTATGACGCTACAATGGCCACTTATTATGAAACTAGAAGCTCCAATCAGAAGTTTGCCGGCTGGACTGAACAAATGGCTGACTTTTTGCAATCCCCACAACGACCGTATATGAAACAATTTTTGAGAGAAAAAGGATTTAAGTTTGAATAAGCCATTCTTTCTTCCCTACCTCTCTTATAAAGGAGTCAAACCTCATGGAGTTTGAAAAAACGATAACCGATTTAGCGAAGCGTCTGACAGATGGGACGTTCATCCGCGCAACATTCAGTCAACCGCGTACAAAAGCAGATGGCTTGTTGCGTATTAAAGCAAAACCTATTGAATTAAAAGGTGAGCTTCACATTCAGTTTGAAGAACAGTTTGAACGTGTGTTGAACCACCATAATATTTCAGCTGCAGGCGTTGAGGTTTTTCTAACAAATGTATTCATGCGTTTTAAACAAGTTCAAGCCGAGTTTACAGGAGAAACTATTCAAATACAGCTAACTAAGAAGTTTAAAGTTTCCTGGAAATCGATTGTGACGGAAACAGCTCGTACTGCTGACTTATCACACAATCGAAAGAAAAATTATTTGCTAGAAGAGGGGACACCCTATCCATTTTTAATACGTCTTGGCGTACAGACTGCAGATGGAAAAGTTAAGAAACAGAAGCATGATAAGTTCAGACAAATTAATCGGTTCATTGAGTATATAGATGATGCGCTCGCTTATCTTCCGAAAGATCGTACAGTACGTATTCTAGATTTCGGTTCGGGTAAATCCTACTTAACGTTCGCTTTGTACCATTACCTTCATATTGAAAAGGGACTCGATATTCACGTGACGGGACTCGATTTGAAGAAAGAAGTTATTGAGGACTGCTCTGAGATTGCACGCGATCTCGGGTATAATCGATTGGAATTTTTAGTTGGGGATATTAATGATTATGAGGATGAAACCTCTGTCGATATGGTAGTTACGTTACACGCGTGTGATACAGCAACCGATATGGCACTCGCACGTGCAGTTCGATGGGGCGCTCGCGTAA
Source organism: Sporosarcina sp. A2 (assembly GCF_050858885.1). Classification (GTDB taxonomy): domain Bacteria; phylum Bacillota; class Bacilli; order Bacillales_A; family Planococcaceae; genus Sporosarcina. The sequence continues at coordinate 2,721,950 of NZ_CP193898.1, forward strand.
TTTTAAGTGTTCCGTGTTGTCAGCATGAATTGTTTAGCCAGATCCAATCCCCTGCACTTGATGTAATGTTGCAGCATGGCCTTGTAAAAGAACGTTTCTCTGCCCTAGCAACAGATTCGTTGCGTGCAGAACTTTTGACACTCGTTGGATACGAAACACAGTTATTGGAGTTTATCGATATGGCGCACACTCCGAAAAACATTCTAATCCGTGCGTATCATACAGGTAAGGAGCCTTCTAAGGAATCGGTTGAGCGGTATAAAGCGTTCCGTAATCTATTGAATGCGAAACCATTTTTGGAGAAGGAATTGAAGTTGGATGTATTAAGTGATTGATTGAGATGAGGGCACCTGCGGTTGCAGGTGCTTTTTTGTGGGGATTTTTGTGGTTGCTTGAGCGGATTTGTCTATGAAGTTGGCGGGTTGCTTAACGTAATGGGCGAGTTTCCCTTGCGACCACAAAAAAACGACCGTGCTCCTAGATAGAGTACGGTCGTTACAAGATTATAGTTCAGAGACAGTTGTTTCGCGAGCCATGACTTCGTCATATTGAGCAACATCGAGCTCGCCTGTTACGCGTGCCGTTGTAACACCTGCAGTCATCGAACCACTGACGTTCAATGCAGTACGCCCCATGTCGATAAGTGGCTCGACGGAAATCAAAATCCCTGCAAGTGCGATTGGCAGATTCAACGCCGACAATACTAGGATTGCGGCGAATGTTGCGCCTCCCCCGACACCTGCAACACCGAACGAACTGATTGCAACAATTGCGATAAGCGTTAAGATGAATTGGGCATCAATCGGTTGGCCAACCGTTGGTGCAATCATCACGGCAAGCATCGCTGGATAAATGCCTGCACATCCGTTTTGCCCGATGGATAATCCGAACGAACCTGCGAAGTTCGCAATTCCGTCTGGCACCCCAAGTCGTGTCGTTTGTGTATTAAGCGTCAATGGTAACGTCCCCGCACTTGATCTTGATGAAAAAGCGAATAAGAGAGTATCTCCAGCCTTTTTCACATACGTGATTGGGTTCAACCCGCTCGCAGCAAGAATTACTAAGTGTACTAAGAACATAACAATCAGCGCGGCATATGAGGCCGCAACGAACTTACCGAGATTCACAATAGCTCCGTAATCAGATAGCGCAACAGTCCGCGCCATGATTGCGAGAATACCATAAGGTGTTAGACGTAAGACAATCTTTACTACCGCCATGATCAGTGCATACACAGCATCGATTCCTTTTTGCACAACCGCAGCCTGCTCAGGCTCTTTTCTACGGATTGTTAAAAATGCAAATCCTAAAAATGCAGCGAAGATTACAACGCCGATTGTCGATGTTGGTCGAGCTCCGGTGAAATCTAGGAATGGATTTGCTGGCAATAAGTCTAGCAACTGTTCAGGCAAAACTTTCTCCGAAACTCCTGCAGCTGTTTCTTCTAATGAGATACCACGTGAAATTTCCGCGTCCCCTTGTACGATCTGTTCAGCATCTAATCCGAACAAGAGCGAAGCCCCGATTCCAATCAGTGCAGCAATAGCTGTAGTTCCAATAAGCATTCCCAAAATCAAAGCCGCTTGTTTCCCGAATTTCTTTCCTGCGGCCACTTTCGTAAAGGCCGTCAAAATGGAAATGAAAACGAGTGGAACGACGATCATCTGTAAAAGCTTAATATAACCAGTGCCTATAATATTGAACCATGGGACGGATTGTTGAAGCGCGGTGGATTCTACACCATAGCTTACATGTAAAATAACGCCATATAAAACACCAAGACCCAATCCTGTAAATACTCGTTTTGAAAACGAAACGTGTTTGCGGTTCATCCAAAACAATATACCAGCTAAAAGAAGCAATCCTACGACATTTAACAAGACAAATCCTGTCTCCATCCCAACGTCCCCCTTTGTAAATAATCTATGATTTTATGACACACTTTATCTTATGTACTTAATTCCGATATGTCAACTAGGTATTAAGGAAAATATTTTCATTTAAACAGATTCCTTAATGGGTTTTCTATTCCATGCGTGTTGAAACTTTGCTACAATAAACAAAATCTAATGCGCCAATGGAGGGATTTCCATGTTTACATTGCCTGTTACAGAAACAATTTCATTAAAATTACTTGAGCAAGAAGATGCAGCAGAATTATTTTCTTTAGTGAATGAATCGCGTACCCATTTGCGGGAGTGGCTCCCTTGGGTGGACGGCGCACTTTCACCCGAAAGTTATCGCCCCGTCATTGAGATGTGGCTGAAACAATTCGCTGAACACAACGGTTTCCAAGTCGGGATTATGTTTAACGGAGAACTCGCTGGAATGATTGGCTTCCACAAGATTGATTGGATGAATAAAAATACGAGCTTGGGTTATTGGATTGGGGATCGGTTTCAAGGGGACGGGATTATGACTGCGTCCGTCCGCGCGATGATTGACTACGCATTCAATACGTACAGGTTGAATCGGATTGAGATTCGGTGTGGTGTGGAAAACGTAAAAAGTCGGGCAATCCCTGAACGTCTTGGTTTTCAACTTGAAGGTATTCAACGTGACGGAGAGTTTTTATACGACCACTTTCATGATCTCGCAGTCTACAGTACACTAGTACGCGATTGGAACTAAGACCGAACAGCTACTTCTCCCAAGAAGTAGCTTTTTTTTGCCCCTAATATTTGTAGGAATCATCGGCTTGGGTGGTCTCAGTTACTTTGTTGACACTAAATTGCTGTTCATTATCTTTTCCGTCATAGCAGGTGCTGGATTCGGTTTTGTATTGGGAGCACCTCTCACAGTACTCACTTCATATGCTGCCGGGACACAAAAAGGTTCTGCAATCGGAACGCTTTCAGTAGCTCGCCAATTAGGACTAACTATTTCTCAGACATCCTTTGCTGCCTTCATTCAAAGTGGATTTAGTAAAATCAGTACTATTATTCCACAGAAATTGAATGAGCATGGGATTGATGAAAGCCAACTTCCAGAAGGTGCACTGGATGAATTAGCTGGCAGCAGTTATGGAGATTTGCAAGCTAAAATCGATAACATCCCTTCACCTGAAGTGCGGGATGCGTTGCACGAAGCATTCCAACAAGCAGCACACTCTGCATATGCACCTATCTATTTAACGATAGCTATTATGGCGTTTCTCATTATCGTAATTTCTGTTGTGTTCCGTAACCAATTTAAACAAGATGAGATTGATAGTGACGCACTAGATGAACAGGAGGAGTCCGCTACTACAAAGGACTACTAATACGTTCAAAAAAGCCGTTCAGGAACCTGCCTGAACGGCTTTTTTAACAATTGTCTACTCACTCCTAATTATTCAATCCACTCTGCCTTTAAAAGGAGGCATCGATCGTAGGTTTGCAGTTGTTGTAACGCATTTTCGTCGCTCATGCTAAATGTTTGGACTCTTCCACTTAAAGAGACGATGTAGTACGCAAGGTACGAGATTTCCCCTTTTTTTAAAGTGAGTTCTTTCTCAAATGCTGGCATCAAGGTAGATCCACCTGGCATTCCTTCAAGCTCTGGTTGTAAACGTTCGCCTGGAGAGCTGAACAGAATTCGTTCGAGTGTATGATCTTCTGTCTGCTCAACACCAAAACCGATATACGGTACTTGTTGTTCTCCTGAACCATTCCACACGATTTCCGCAAGTGTTCCTACATACTCTCCCTGCTCGTATTGCTCAATAGAGAATTGAATACTCTTACCAGCTGGCAGCGTGTCTTTAGAAGTGAAATGCAAGGCTTCCATCCCACCTGCACTGTAAATTAACTGCCGTTCATCGTCTGTCAGTATTCTTTGTGTCAACGTGATCGATTTTCCTCCAATGCATCCCGCTAACAACAAGGTTGCTATTAACCATAACCCCGCAACACCTAACCGTTTCACACGCATCCCCTTTGTTTGTCAGCGTTATCCGACGATGTCCGTCGGTAGAAAGACGTAGTTTTCTTTTTCTAGAGGTTCTCCAAATATAAGAGGTACCCGATTAGTAAAAATCGGTCCGTCAGCTACGACGGTATGGAATTCTCCAGATTCCCCACAACTGTCAATTCCGAGCTCTTCAAGTTCATTCATTAATTCAATCGTAAATCGCTGTCCAAGAAAATGTTTCGGCATCCGACTTGTGTCGACTACAATAATATACGCTTCAAATCCTGCAGCAATGAATTCTTCCAGCAATTGGCGTCTCGGGATGAGCCATAGTGGATGCCACGCATGCATGCCTGCTTGTTCACAGGCTTGTTGTACCCAAGTGCGATGATCCTCTAAATCGATATCTCCAAAGACACCGTATTCAATGCCTAATGCTGTGGAATCTTTCATTGCATCAATAAATTCTTTTTCATATGTTTTCCAAGACGCTTGCCGCTTCATGAATGGTGCGTCCATCCGCTTTGCTTGTGCTTGGATCACAGATTCTGGCAACGCATGGGATCGAGAGCGATCTGCTTCCTCTTCAAACATCGTCCATACTCTTGCAAGCTCCCCTCCATTTTGCACCGCTTTATAGACGGCCATTGCAGAGTCTTTCCCGCCACTCCAAGAAGCTGTAAATGTACGTTTAGTCATAAAATTCCCCTTTCACGGTTTTCATTGCACAAAGTATATCAGATAGCTTCCTAATAAGAGAACCCCTCTATCTAAATTCTAGATAGAGGGGTTCGGTTTCCTATTTGTCGATTGCGGGTTCGGCCGCTACCAGTCCTTCATAGACGGTACTATCTTGCAAAAAGAGTTCTTTATAAGTCGCGAGTCCATGTTTTTTCATCTGTTCCATCTGCCCAGCACTTACTATACGGCACATATCATTTAGACGTTCGGCGTGTGCCCAAGCTGTCTCTTCAAACTGATAATCACGATCGTTTTCATCTATTACTTTTTTTAGAAGTTCAGTTTCCCCATACAATTCTTGACGACTATATGTTTTTTTTAGCGCAATAACTTCTAGTGTACCAGGTAGCGATTCCATAAGAGCCTGCCGATCCAGTGCATGCCCTAGTTCATGGAGCGTTAACGCTTGAATGTAATCAGGTAGCGAAATTTCGTTTTCCATTTCAGCTCTTGCAACGTGCAGTCGTTCACTGTCTACTAGGACACAATTTTCGATAAAGTCATACATCATATTAACGCCTGTCTTCTTCTGAACAACATTTATCTCCATATTAACAGTAGCTATCGTTTCACAGATTATCGTTTCAATATCCTCTTTGAACTGGTCTTTCATTCTCTACCCTTACTCTCTTTATATAGATCCCTGTTCTATGCGTGAAAGGGTGTGAATAGTTTATAACGGCTTTCATCGTTTAGCAAGACTATACGAAACTCACCAATAATTCATCACAATTCACATTTATAAACAGCACAAAAAAGCTGTTCAGAAACCTAGGATTGCTAGACTTCTGAACAGACATTTTTTATCCACAATTAAATTGCTTTCTTCAGCTGTAACGATTCTATCGTATCGCGTAATTGTTTCAAGTGGCGCTTTTCATGTAATCCTACAAACGGGAACCATTGACATAATGGAATTTGTCCAAAAATCGGATGCTTACATGATTTAGTCATCAGTGCTACTTTGTTGCTGCTGTCATAGACATCCAGCAAGTACAACCGTGAAGTGTGGAGCTCTTGTTTCATCTCACATAGCGTCTTAAATGTATCCGAAGGAACTGTTCGTCCTGGGGCTTCTACTTTAATGATGCGGTTCGTTGAAATGGAAATCGGTTTCTTCATTGCTTTTGGGCTCTTGGGATTTTTAAGTTCCTTTGAAACATTTGAAGCAATAAGTGATTCCATGAGCGAGAGATGCTCGAGGATTTGTTTCGGTGACCAACCACCATCGGCAGGCTTCCGATTTAGTTCCTCATTAGTCAGTCCTTGGACTGCTTGTAAAATCTTTTTGCGTATTTTGTTATTTCCTTCAAAAACCATAGTACCCCTCCTACGCAGAATTCACGTCTGCATTCTCTCTAAAATCTATTTGAACTATACGCTCATCTTCATGAAAAAGGAACCCTATTTTTCACTGTCAGAATAGTAAATGTCTATCCCTTTTATAGCTCATCTGACACCGATCATAGACCACCTAACAGAAGAATACAACCTTTATAGGTTAAGCCTAGTATGAAAGGGTTTTTGGATGTTTTCATATGTGCAGAAATGAGAGATTTCCACTAAAAAAACAGGCTCTCTTTAGAGAACCTGTTTCGTCATTTTATGACGGCATTGGCGTGTCTGTTGGGCGCGCATAGCCTTCTTTGTAATTTGCATCAATTGTTTTGCGAATTTCTTTCAATGACTTGCCTTCTTGCGCCATCGTAACTGACTTGACTGCAATTTCTACACAGACGTCACAACGTGTGCCGTGGTCATCCCAAACGATAGATCCATCTTTGCGGATTTCATCTACAAAACAGTTCAAGTTGCTATTATGATCTGCACTATCTGCACATCCACAGTAGCAGGGCATGTACTTTAAAATATCTTCTGCATTTCCTGCCACTTGATAAACAAGTTGAAGGTTCTCAGGTTTGTCATCAAGAAATGCAGGCAATTCTTCTGCAGATGCTGTAACTTGCTGTAAATCCCCATTTGGAAGTTGTTTTTCGTCACCTACGGCTAGCGCGGAAGTATCATCATGGTGCTGTTCAGTTGTTGTTTTCCCACCACATGCAGCGAGCACGAGGACAAGTATTGCTAAGATCGGCATGAGACGTGTTTTCATGGACATGTCGACTCCTTTTCTAATAGGCTGTAAATTCAGCATACAGGATTCCTTGTCTTCGTGCCGTTACAATATTGTGGCAACTTAAAGACCAGTCATTTTAGAAGGATCAACCCACTCGTCGAACTGCTCTTCTGTTAGTAATCCTGTTTTTAAAGCCGCTTGTTTTAATGTAGTTCCTTCTTTGTGTGCTGCTTTTGCAATTTTCGCTGCATTCTCGTATCCAATATGCGGATTAAGTGCCGTTACAAGCATGAGTGAATTTTTCACTTTGTTATCGATTTCTTCGCGGTTTGGTTCTATTCCCACGGCACAATTATCGTTAAAGCTGATCATTCCATCTGCTAATAGTTTCGCTGTTTGCAAGAAATTGAAGATGATGACTGGCTTATAAACGTTGAGTTCGAAGTTTCCTTGGCTTGCTGCGAAACCAATTGTTGCATCGTTCCCCATGACTTGCGCCACAACCATTGTCAATGCTTCACTTTGTGTCGGATTCACTTTACCTGGCATGATTGAGCTACCAGGCTCGTTTTCAGGAATCGTAATCTCACCAATACCTGAACGTGGACCGCTTGCAAGCCATCGTACGTCATTTGCAATCTTCATTAGATCTGCTGCTAATGCTTTCATCGCTCCATGTGTGTAAACGACTTCGTCATAACTTGTAAGTGCATGGAATTTGTTTTCAGCAGATGTGAAATCAATTCCAACAGACTTCGAAATTTCTTCTGCCACTTTGTCACCAAAGCCTTTTGGTGCATTCAAGCCTGTACCGACAGCCGTTCCGCCGATAGCAAGTTCTTTCATCGATTCAACGCTCTCTTTTAGCATCTTCTCTGTTTTCACAAGCATATGATGCCAACCACTCATCTCTTGTCCGAGAGTAAGTGGAGTCGCGTCCTGCAAGTGTGTACGACCAATTTTAATAATATCCATAAACGCTTCAGACTTATCGCCTAGCGTTGTTTTTAGTTTTTCAAGTGCAGGGAGCAGTTCACGTTCCACTGAAATTACGCCAGACACGTGAAGCGCTGTCGGGAACGTATCGTTTGAACTTTGTGACTTGTTGACGTCATCATTCGGGTGCAGACGCTCTTCCTCGCCCCACTCTTCAAGTAGCTGGTTACCGCGGTTTGCGAGTACTTCGTTCATATTCATGTTGGACTGTGTTCCACTTCCTGTTTGCCAAACGACGAGTGGGAAATGCTCATCCCATTTACCTTCTAATACTTCATTCGCCGCGGCTGAGATTGCTTTCATCTTCACCTCAGAAAGATTCCCGAACGCGTGACTCGCAATAGCTGCGGATTTCTTCAAGTGCGCAAAGGCTTGGATAACGCCAGTCGGAATACGCTCTCCACCAATTTTAAAGTTTTGTTTACTGCGTTGCGTTTGTGCGCCCCACAGTTTGTCCGCTGGGACTTGAATTTCACCAAATGTATCGTGTTCAATACGGTATTCCATCCTGAAAAACCCCTTTTCGCAATTAAATTGACTCTCTTCTAATCTATCATGCCGTAATTTGCTCGCAAAATCAAAGATATTTGAATTGATTGAACGAGAAAAAGATCCACTACAATGAGCGGATCTTCCTTTTACAATTCTTGACGTAGCGCATCTATGACATCAATTTGTGTTGCTTTACGTGCGGGTCTCCAACCTGAAATCATGGCCACACTAATACTAATGGCAGATGCAATGACCACAAGTTGCCACGGTATTATAGAGAACGTGACGTTCAGTTCACCGAAATCTTCTTCTCCAAGTGCCGCTCCAACGATGAGTGGCAAGATGTAGTTCGCAAGGAGGCTGATTGTATAAGAGAGGATAACTGCGATGACAGTTCCAATAATACCTATCCATGCACTTTCCAGTAAGAATAGTCGTTGAATCAATTTAGGCTTCGCACCGAGCGCTTTCATGACACCAATTTCACGTGTACGCTCTGTCACCGCCATCGTCATCGTATTGAAAATACCAATTGATGAAATTAAGATTGCGATGGTTCCAACGAAGATGAGTCCTGCTTTTAGCGCTAGGAAGAACACATCAATCTGTTCCAATTCTTCAGATATGGAATAGACAGAATAACCTTCGTCTTTTAGCAAAGTCGTGATGCCCTTTACATTTTGCAGTTCATCGGCGTAAACGTTCAGATTCAAATAGAAAAGCGAGTCTTCACTTTCTTCGGGCTTATGTCGGTCGTAAATGGCTTCCAGCTCTGGAATTAACGAAGCATCTGCATATAGTTTACCATCCGAGATAAAGTCTTTCGAAGGGGCCTTTGCAATTCCGACAATAGTCAGTTTAACCGGCTCTTTGTAAGATTCATTCGTTTCGTAGCTTCCGAATTCATAGGAAATTTCCTTGCCTAGTAACTCCCCTTCGTAGTGAGGTACTTCTAGTTCCGACTGTTCTTCTTCATTCAAATCAGTCCCTTGTTGCTGACTATGAAACTTTTCGACCTCTGATTCATTCATTAAATACGTAGAAAAGTCATATCCAACGACAATTTCAGATTTAGTCTTTGGTAATCGTCCTTCTTCTAAAGCGAATCCTGCCTTTTTTTCCTCTTCAAAGTCGGTAATGAGAAGACCGCCTGGACTCGTATACGTATCCAATGTAGTTTCCTGAGAAGCATTCACTTCTTGTCTAAGAACTACGGCTTTCACATGATCCAGTTTTTTCATCTTGTCCGCTTTCTCTATAGTTAGATCCGCGCTATGCACTTCCACTTGTGTTACAAGACGGTTATCGAGAATTTCCTTTTTCAATGTGTGTTGAATGCCGAAACCGACAGAAGCCAGGATGATGAGGAAAGCCGTTCCCATCGTTGCTGCCAAAATCGTCATGAAGACGCGAAGTTTATTCTTTTTAATGTGCTGACTGACAAAATCGAGCTGATCTTTAAATTGCATGATGCATACCTCCTGCTTTCAAAATGCCATCATGCATTTGATAAATCTCATCTGCAATCGAAGCAACTTCATCGTCATGCGTAATAATGACGAATGTAATTCCACGTGATTCGTTTAGCGAACGGATCAGTGCAAGTATCTCCTGTTCCGTTTCCGAGTCCAGACTGCCCGTCGGTTCATCCGCAAAAATGATTGGTGGATTTGTGATCAGAGCACGAGCGATACTGACACGCTGTTGCTGACCACCCGATAGCTCATTGGGGTAATGGTCTTGAACTTCTTTCAAACCGACGTGTTGAACAATTTGCTTCACGAGTTTCGTGCGTTCTGCTTTTGAGACTCCTTTAAGTTTTAAAGGGAGTTCAATGTTTTCGAATGTCGTGAGCCCAGGCATTAGTTGAAAGTTTTGGAAGATGAATCCGAATTGATCGAGGCGGAATTCTGCACTTTGGGTTTCAGTGAAGTCAGAAGTTACCGTCCCATTGACCGTAATTCGCCCGCTCTCAGGCTTCAGGAATCCAGCCATTATATGTAGCAGTGTCGATTTCCCGGATCCACTTCTACCAACGATGGAGATGATGGAACCCTTTTGTACGTTGAAAGAAAGGTCTTTCAAGACAGGGACAGGTCGCTCCTTCCCCTTTTTACCAATTTTGAATGAATGGTGAATATGTTCTACGTTAATCAATCTGACGTCCTCCTCTAACTTGCTGATACGTTTAGTATGACAGCCAAATCTTTAGAAGAAGTGTATGAAAAAGTGAAGAGTTTCTTAAGATGTTGCACGTTTGGCTAATTCTCTATGGTTTTAAATGCTTCGCAACGCGTAGCACACCAATCAAGTCTTGGTTTTGATTGGTTAAGAGCACTTTTTCGCATGCGGATGCTGTTGATGGAGTTAGTTTTGGCCATGGAGGATTGTTACTGGAGGGTTATGATCACTTTTTGTGATTTATGAGCGCCCGCGTGAGCGTGAGCGGTTAACGAGTTACTTATACACTTGTTTCATCTATATAAAGTAAAAAAGCTGTTCTCCCCAGACATCTGAGGAGAACAGCTTGCTTCAATTGTTATTCGTCACGTGATGCTTCATCCGTTGCTGCTTCTTCTGTGGATGCTGCGAGTGGAGAACGTGGTTTTTTAAGTTCGTCTGCTAAGTTATCGATACTCGGGCGTAATGTCCCTTTGCCCGCGAAGCTTTCTAGCATGTCTTTGATATTGAGGCCAGTGGTTGCACCGAGTGATTCTTGCATGGTTGCCATAAGATCCGTTGCGTAGCCTGTGACTTTATTGGCACCTCCGCCTTCTCCGCTGCCTGTATCTACGACTGTAATTTTATCAATATTGCCAAGTGGGCTTGCGACTTGTTTCGCATATTCTGGCAACATCTTAACGATCATATCGAGCATCGCTGCCTGACCATAGTGTTGGAATGCTTCTGCGATTTTACGTTTCGCTTCTGCTTCTGCAAGACCTTTCAAACGGATAATGTCTGCCTCAGATTCACCTTGAGCGCGCTGTGAATCTGCACGAGCAGTACCATCCAAACGTACTTTTTCAGCATCTGCTGAAGCACGCGCTTCAATGCGATACTTTTCTGCATCGGCTTCTGCAAGTTGGCGTGACTTTTCTGCGGCTGCATTTTGTTCGATTGCATAACGATCCGCGTCTGCCTTTTTCTTCACTTCCGAGTCGTACTGACGCTCACGACGTTGGATTTCTTTTTCTTCAAGTTCAATTTGTTTCTGACGTTCAATGATGCGAATTTGCATCTCTTGTTCCATAACTTCCTGCTTGGATCGTGCCGTTTGTAATTCGTACGATTGGTCGGCGCGTGCACGAGCCGCGTCTTGTTCCAGTCGGTATTCTGCTACTTTCAATTGGTTTTCTTTTTCGGCTTCTGCAATTTCAGTAGCACGTTCAATTTCCGCTTTTTGTGCTTCTTTAGACGCTTCTGCATTCTTGATGCGCGTTTCTTTCTGTGAAATCGCTGTTGCTATATCCGCATCACGTTTCACCTGAGCAATACGAGGCTTACCGAGTGAATCAAGATATCCGTTTTTATCCCGGACGTCTTTAATAGTAAAGGATACGATTACTAAGCCCATTTTCGCTAAGTCCTGAGAAGCGACACGTTGTACTTCCTGAGAGAACTTGTCGCGGTTTTTGTAAATTTCTTCGACAGTCATTGACCCAAGAATCGAACGCAAATGACCTTCCAACACTTCTTTCGCTTCGTTCTCTCTATCTTCCTTCGACTTACCAAGGAATTGCTCAGCCGCTGTAGCGATTTCGGATATCGAGCCACCTATTTTAATGATAGCTGTTCCATCCGCCATGACAGGCACACCTTGCTCCGTGTACACTTCAGGCGTCGTGACTTCAAGTTTACTGGACAACAGACTTAGTGGAGCCGCCTGTTGGAATACTGGCAAGACGAACGTTCCGCCTCCCCGTATGATTTTCACTTTATTTCCTGAATCATCCGTATGGACATTTTTCGTTCCTATATAACTTCCTGTGACAATCAATGCTTCATCGGGACCGACTGTACGGTATTTCGTGACATACACAAGTATGACCGCTAACACAACAAACGCTGCGATTGCAATCGCAATCCACATCATAGGTAATTCACCTGGCATTTCATTTCCCCCTTAATTTTCGTAAGATTATTTGAAACGGAAAGGCTCGTATTCTTTGACGATGAACGTCCCGGATTCCACTTCGATGATGAGAACTTCTTTTCCGTAGTCAATCGGATTATTCTCATATCCAGACGCTCTCTTAGACAAAATACCATTGACGGTTTCGATAACAATTTCACCGAATCCATCCGCAGGAATTGGAACAATGACTTTAGCTACTTTTCCTGCAAGTGATTCATCTGTATACGCAATAGAAACTTCTGCCGACTTAAGTGGCAACAAAATAAAGAAATAGAGCAAGAAGTCGAGTATTGCACCAGCAGCTAATGAAATAAGTAGGATGATTCCGCTTCCGAGCCCTGTTGCAAGTTCCAGTACATATCCCCACGTTGCTGATAGTGTGACAAATGGCAGAATGACAGCTGGATCGAGTAAAGGGAATAAGTCCCCCGCTCCGTCCGTCAGGTCACTGAAGAATAAGTAAAGTAATGTGGCGATTCCCGCAATAATCAGAATCGGCAAGTACAGTTCTTGAATCGTCATTCCGAGCAGTTCCATTTCAAACACCCCCTTTGCCTATTCTATACGTAAACGATTCAGAAAGGATTCATTTTATTGACTATTCTTTTGTAACTGAATTCTAAATTTGGTTACTTTCTGTATCTTTTATGAACAATTTAAGTAAGATTAACTTTTTTGTCGAAAAAACGCAGATTATGTTCGTCTTACTTGTTCGGATTTGCTATGATAGGTAAGTTATATTCCAACATACTTTCCGTAAATACGGATGGAGGTCAATCATGTTCAGTCCAAGAAAAACAGATCCTTTTTTTGCAGCTCTGTTAACGATTGCAGAACACGTGCAAGAAGCTATGCACTATGCAAATGATTATAAAGTGACGTCCATTGCAGACTTAAAAGAAGTTAGCATTCGACTCAAGAAGTATGAAACTGATGGGGACGATTTAATCCACGAACTCATTACAAAACTGAACACATCTTTCATGACGCCGATTGAGCGAGAGGATATTTTACAGCTCGCAATTAAAATGGACGACATTTTGGATGGCATCGAGCATTTCGCTGCTAACTTAGAAATGTTTTCTCTAATAGAAATTGATGATTATATCCAAACCTTCATGGACAATATCGTGAAAAGCACGGATGAAATCGTCAAAGCGATGAAGTTATTAGAACGTAGAAAGCTCGTAGAAATGCGTGATCATGCTGTCACTATTAAAGAATACGAACGTGTTTGCGATGAAGTACTTCGGACTTCCATAAAGCAGCTGTTCATCCGCGAAAAAGATCCAATCCGAATTATTCAATTTAAAGATATTTATGAACTACTAGAAGATATTGCAGATTACTGCCAGGATGTCGCCAACATGATAGAGACGATCATCATGCGTAACGCATAAGGGGGCATACTGATGGATACAGTTTTGCTTCTAACCATTGCAATTGTAATATTTGCCCTTGCCTTTGATTTCATCAACGGCTTTCATGACACAGCAAACGCAATCGCTACTTCGGTGTCGACACGCGCACTCAAACCTCGCGTAGCGATTTTACTGGCAGCGACTATGAACTTTGCCGGAGCATTGACGTTTACAGGTGTCGCAAAAACTATTTCGAAAGATATTGTAGATCCTTTTACACTAGAGAATGGATCAATTGTCATTTTAGCAGCTCTCCTATCTTCAATAATTTGGAACCTGGTAACTTGGTATTTCGGTATTCCATCAAGTTCCTCTCATGCACTGATTGGTTCTATCGCAGGTGCTGCCATCTCAGCCGCGGGAGTTGGAATCTTAAACTACACAGGGTTCATTAAAATTATGGAAGCCCTTCTTATATCACCTGTTATCGCCATTGTTGGTGGGTATATTGTTATGACCATTTTACGTAGAGTCTTAAGAAATCGTAACTTGTTCAAAGCGAATAGACGCATTCGGTATTTACAAATTCTCACTGCTGCTATTCAATCATTTACCCACGGAACTAACGATGCACAAAAAGCGATGGGTATCATTACAATGGCACTTATTGCTGCAAACTTGCAGACGGGTGACGATATTCAAATGTGGGTTCGTATCGCAGCCGCGACTTCAATGGGAATTGGGACATCGATTGGCGGGTATAAAATTATTAAAACTGTCGGTGGAAAAATCATGAAGATTCGACCTATCCATGGTGCCGCTGCTGACTTGAACTCTGCTGCCATTATTTTCGGTGCAACCTTGCTTCACTTACCAGTTTCTACTACGCATGTTATCTCTTCTTCTATTATGGGAGTAGGTTCAGCGCAACGGGTAAAAGGCGTCAAATGGGGCACTGCGAAGACAATTGTTATCACGTGGATTATCACAATGCCAATCTCTGCAATAGTAGCCGCAATTTTGTATCAATTACTGAATCTGTTTCTTTGAATCACACATATTGGTTGCGTAGCAATCAGGCGTCTGTTATGATAAAGAGGAATTATTTTTGTTCGGCGCGATGGTTAAGTTTACTTGACCCTTTCAAGACTTGAGCAAGGATAGTAACACAATGTATGCGCGAATACGCATACGAGGAGGAAACAAACATGGAACAAGGTAAAGTAAAATGGTTTAACGCAGAAAAAGGTTACGGCTTCATCGAACGTGAAGATGGCGACGACGTATTCGTTCACTTCTCAGCAATCCAAGGCGAAGGCTTCAAGACTCTTGAAGAAGGCCAGGATGTAACTTTCGAAATCGAGCAAGGCCAACGCGGTCTTCAAGCTACAAACGTTGAAAAAGCTTAATTAACTTCAACCTTTCAAAATCGTTTCCTCCCGGGGGAACGGTTTTTTTATGTTGTTTTAAATGTATTTCCCTCTTCTATTCTCGATTTCCCCATAACCTATTCCATCTAACTAAGTCCTCTAACGAGTCATCTCACACCTTTCGCTTATGAAATTCTTTCATTCTTTCATTCTTCCCGATATGATGAACTTAACGAATCTATCTAAGAAAGAAGGGTCCTACATGAAAGCTTTTTCCGGCTTTGTTGCCGCCCGATACAAATGGCTAATCACTCTCTGGTTAGTGTTATTCCTAGGTCTCGCTGTTTTCGCGATACGTCTTCCTGGCTTACTTGAAGGAGATGGTTTCCGCATGGATGGTGAACAAGAGGATGTCTCTTCTACGCTGACAAAAGACTTCGGTCAGCCAGACGAAACTATGTTTCTCGTATTCGAAGGCAAATCCGATGCTGAAATTAGGGATGCTTTAACGAAAATTGAGGAACTCGATATCACTTCTGCCGTGCTTTCTCCACTCGATGAAACCGATCAATACAAAGACACTATTTCCTACGCTATGCTTCAGTTTGACGATAGCGAAAGTGATAAATCAGGTTTAGTCAGCGATATCCGGAAGGCCGTCGGAACGGATGATGGCATTACACTCACCGGTCAATCTCCGATAACTAAAGATATCAATACTGCGAGCCAAAAAGATTTAATGGTAGCTGAAGCTATCGGTTTACCAATCGCTCTCATTGTTTTGTTGTTTGCATTTGGTACCGTCGTTGCTTCACTCGTTCCATTACTCATTGGAGTCGCAACAATCGTCACCTCATTCGGCATCCTGGCACTGTTCGGCCAACAGGTGGACCTGTCTATTTTTGTTCTAAATATCATTCCAATGCTTGGACTTGCACTCAGTATCGATTTTGCATTACTTTTCATTAGTAGATACCGAGAAGAGCGCAAACTACAGTCTATTCCGGAAGCAGTTCGTACAACTATCGAAACTGCAGGACGGTCGATAATCTTTTCTGCGTTTTGTGTGTTCATCGGCCTCGGGGCCATGCTCTTAATTCACGTCGATATTTTCCAAAATATTGCGCTTGGTGGCATGATTGTCGTATCGATTGCTGTACTTGCTTCTATTACGTTACTGCCCTCCATCTTACTCGTATTGAAGGAACGAATCGACAAAGGAAAAGTGCTTCGCGTTAAAAGTGACACAGACCGTTGGCGTTCCTTTGCAGAATGGGTTATTAAACGCCCTGTTCTTATTACTCTCGTTGCGCTAGTGATTCTCGGAATTGCGCTCATTCCTGTTCGTAACATGACGCTCACAATTCCACAGATTGACTCGCTACCTATTTCCTATGATACGCGTTCTTCTTATGAACATATGGAAGATGCGTTCGGAATGCGCGACGAATCGACCGCATTCGTAATTGCAGAGCGCTCTGGTGGATGGGAAGACGAAGACGGATTGAATGCACTCCTCGACGTTCAACAAGCGTTGGAAGCAGACACACTTACGAGCAAGGTGACTACTGTATTCACCGAAAGTGGTATCGCGCAACCTACAGCATTTGAACAAGCTTTACAGTTACCTGAACAAGCTGCTCAATTGCAGCCGCTACTTGATGCATTCATCACAAATGATCTTCTCATGATTCCAGTTACCCTTTCAGCAGATGGTGCTTCGAATGAAGCTCAAGATTGGGCTCGCACGTGGTCGGAGAAAGAGACGCCTTGGAACTTGCAAATTGGTGGAGAGGCGAAGTTCAACCAAGAGATTTTCGATGAGATCACCGATAATATCGTGTATGCACTCCTGATTATTGTCGTGTCAACGTTCATTATTTTAATGATTGCCTTCCGTTCCTTGCTCATTCCGTTCAAGGCCATTTTGATGAACATCATCGGATTATCAGCGTCATTCGGATTGCTCGTGTACATTTTCCAATATGGTCACTTCGGCCTTCATCCCGGAACGATTGCGCTCATTATTCCAGTCATCGTTTTCAGTCTCGTTTTCGGCTTAAGCATGGACTACGAAGTCTTCTTGATTTCAAGGATGCAAGAGTCCTATTTGGAGTCCGGAGATAATGATAAATCTACTGTAGAAGGTCTTGCTTCTACAAGTAAAGTTATTACATCTGCCGCACTTATCATGATTGTTCTGACTGGTGCTTTCGCGTTCACAGATGTTATGCCTGTGAAACAAATCGGTGTCGGAATCGCAATTGCTGTTGCAATTGATGCTACAATCATACGCTTGTTACTTGTGCCGAGCCTCATGAAACTATTCGGTGACTGGAACTGGTGGTTGCCGTTTCGCAAGAAGAAGTAAATACTAAAAAGGACACACCCTCATTTCGCTGAGGGCGTGTCCTTTTCAATTATTTGATGGTGGAAGGCTCGATAAGTTCCACGACAATCGGAGTCTCCATTGACGTATTCCGATTCTGTTCGTCGTGTTTGAACGTTGCCATGACTAAAAAGCAAATGGCCGCAACTGCCAAAATCGTTACAACGATGAGGCCAATTGCAAGGGTCTTCCCTTTCATCGGACGATCCCTCCGTCCTCCACTTTCTTAAAGCCTTCTTCTCTCAAGTAATCCACAGCTTCTTTGTAATCGCCAAAGCTGTCTTCTAAATTGAGTCCGTGATAGATGTTCCAAGCGCCGTCTTCTTCTTTCAACTCAAGCTTGGAATTGTTTCCATCTAACCATTCTTCTTCAAGAAATTCTTGTTCAGGCTTTTCTTCAGATAATCCTGAAATTGCATCTTCGATCGTCTTACGCAATTCTGCTTCCGATGCCTCGCGAACATTCACGAGACCGCGGCTATCCGGCTCATAACCTGGTACGTCCGCAACATACACGAATGCATTGCCATTCGGATGTAAATGTTGGACGACAACCGTCTTATCAAATTTACTATCTGCGTAGTGATAATTGACCCGTTTCATGGATACGTCATTACGTGAAAGTTCCGGGAAAGATTCAATGATGGTTTGTTTTTCTTCAAATGTAAGCATAGGTACCACACACTCCTTGTTTTGTTCGCTTCAGTATATCATGATTCTTCGTGTATCAATAACCCAAACATACGTGCGAAGCCGATTGCTTGTTCCTTCGAAACGGTACAATCTATAATCTTTGAAGGCGTGACTTCTAAACGCTCAAATTTGCAGCTTGCTAAATTCAACCCCGCTAGGTCGGTTTCCCTGAAATTCGCATTCTCCAACTGACATTCCGTTAGCTTCATGTCCTTTATTACACACTCAAAAAAGTCGGACTCCGAGAACTGAGAATTCTCAATTTCTATTGTTTGTAGCTTACTGAAACTAAAGCTACTGTAGCGTGCGTCACTCTCTTCAAAACGTACATGTTTCAACCCTGAGTGATCGAAGTTCGCTCCCGTCAGCTTGCAGTTCCGGAACTCACAGCGCAATATGTCCGCATGTCCCGCTGATACGTTAGAAAAATCACATCGTTCAAATACCGTATCTACAAAAGAAGCTCCCGACAAGTCCATCTCTGAAAAATTACAATCTGTGAACAGTGCATCATCTGTTGCCAGCTCCATGCCTCCTGCAAAACGTAAATCTCCATTTTCTACATCCACTCCACGTAGCGTTTCAGGGTTTGAAGGAATTTGTTCCGCTCGCAGTGGTTCTCTAAAAACGGACAACTTCGGTTTCTGTCGTACTATTTTCTTCATACTAGCACTCCTATCTCGTTTTCCATTCTGTGATTAGGACAATGAGAATGACGACAGAAAATGCCACGATATAAAACCAGTCTGGAATTGTACTAAGGCCACCAAACACGTCCTCATCTCCTAAATAAAAAATTAGTTCCGATTCTTCTCAATTGGTTCTTCCTCAAAGTATACCTGCTCGCAACTCTTCTGGAAACTATCACCTCTTTAATTTAAAGGGTTCACGCTGTATTCAATCGACTGCAGCGAGGTATACTGAGTAGAGGAGGCGAATTATTTGAAACGACTATTTCTATTTGTGCTACTTCTCGTTGCCCTCTTTCTATCGAAACCTTATTGGGAAGAACCGGTCTCTAAGTATGTCGATCTGTCCTTCTTAGATTCTATAGATGAAACGTTGGAAGACATAGTCAACAAAGACACGATTGAATCGACAATCGATACTTTGCGAAATGCGACTAAAGATTTGGTAGGAATCGTATCTGATAAAGCGGATGGACTGCGGGATGCGAAACAGACAGTCGACAAACCTGCACTTGCAAAGCCGACTACAACACCTATTTCCATCAATAACCTTGAAATTGGTACGTCCGCTGAGCAAGTTACAGCGGTGCTCGGTGAGCCGAAGAGTCAATCTCTCAACGAATACGGAGTGGAATGGCGAACGTATCACACGGACTATCAAAACTTCGTCATGGTGGCACTCGATAAGACCAACCAGGTTAGCGCCATCTACACAAATGACGATCTGATATCATCTACTGTTGGTGTCTCTTACGGAGTAGCAAAAGCTGAAGTTCGAAAAGCGCTGGGTCAGCCACTCACTAAAATGCGTAAGGGACTGAATGTGTTTATCCTGCAGGACGATGAAGGGATGGATCTTTTCAAACTTGGTGATGTCTATGCCTATGTATTTTATGACATTCATCAAGAATCCACAGTTACCGCTGTTGAGCTCATTTCTGCTGATCTTGAAAATCAAAAAAAATCTCTATACGCAGCGCGAAGCGAAGCACTGCGCAACGGGTTTGAGCGACAGCTATTCGATTTGACGAATGCAGCACGCGTCCGGCATGGCCGTTCCATCCTAGCATGGGATAGCTCCGTCGCTGGAACTGCACGAAAACATAGTGCTGATATGGCGGACAATGACTATTTCAGTCATGATAATTTAGAAGGGCTATCTCCCTTTGATCGTATCAAGAACGACGGCATCGGTTTTAAACGAGCGGGTGAAAATCTTGCATACGGCCAGTCCAGCAGTATTTTTGCACATGAAGGTCTCATGAACTCAATAGGTCATCGCGAGAATATCTTGTTGAAAGACTACAGTAATCTCGGTATTGGCGTGAGTTTTAACCAAGACATGCAACCGTATTATTCAGAAGAATTTTTGTTGAAATAAAAAAACAACCAGACAGAGCATAACTATTGCTCTCTCTGGTTGTTTTTTTACTTACTTTTCAGTTCCGCACAAGCTATTCGATCGCCCGAGTTCCCGGCAGGATCCGTTTTATAATCATCAGGTCCCGCGTGAATAACAAGTGCGCTACCATCCCCATCAAGCAGTGAATTAGGTTTTCCAGGTTGCAACGTCACATTGTGTAGGGTCACTTGAACCGCTACTTTCCTATCGTCCCCCACATCTAGGTTTGGTAAGTCTCCAAGATGATACCCTTTTGGATTATCAAAGCCATGTTTTTTACTAGTTGGGTTAAAATGACCACCTGCGGATTTGAAATCGGGTGGTGTGCATACTGCTTTTTCATGAAGATGAATTCCATGAATCCCGGACTCCAAACCTTCAGCTCTCAGACTAATCGTTAGCATTCCATCTGCTTCAGTGAAATGAGCCTCGCCAATTTGTGTACCGGAGGTGTTGATCAAATTCGTTTCAACAGACTTTGTTGCTTCAGCGTTTACAGGAACTTTCGCATCTTGTACTCCACATCCACTAATTACAAAAAGACATGTTGCAATACTTACAAGCTGAATTAGACGTTTCATATAGGTTTCCAGCCTCCTTATAATAAGGATGGCTGAAAGTCGGTATTTTATGTGTCTTTAGGAAAGGTTTTTCAAAGTATCACTTCGTCGCTCATTTCAAATACATCGAATACATCACGTTGTATAATCAAAGACATGATTTTACCGTTCTTTTTAAAGTAATGGACGTTCCCAACACGCTCATCTAGCATTTCGGTCCACCCCCACTTTCTGATTTCCTTTAAATATTCTGCAGGTGGCGTTCCTACTTCGTCTCCGATATCTTTCATCTTATACTTTGCAGATTTGGCGATTTCAGTCGTACAATCTTCAGGTTTAACCTCATAAGCATTTTTAGGTACAGGGAATCCTTCGTTAATGACCGCCATTCGATAGCCATCGTCATGTGCAAACGTATAAGAACAGCCTGATAGTAAAAATGCGCCTAAGATAAGTATTCCGGCAATTCGTTTCATACGACCAACCTCCCGAATCGTTCTGTTACTTCAAGAATACTTCATATATTCAGCAATGTCTTTAACGTATTTGTGACAAAAAAACCGCCTCATGTGCAGGTTGCACATGAGGCGGTTTTTGCTTATTTCAATTTCTGAATGATGCAGACTTTCAAGTAGTTGAATTCCGGGTAGTCACGGTTCGTGCGGAAGTCTTTTGGAAGAGAAGACTCTTCCAAGATCTTATACTTCGATCCTTCTGCTTTAAACGCTTCGTCAATGAACGTCTTGAATTTCTTCATGCTGAAGCTTGCGTTATTTGTAGAAGCAACGATGAATCCTTTTTTCTCAGTAATTGCAATTGCATCCTGTAATAAGCCTGTATAATCTTTTGCTGAACTAAACGTAAATTTTTTAGACCGTGCAAAGCTAGGCGGGTCCAACACAACTACATCGAATTTCAAGTCATGGCGATTGGCATAACGGAAGTAATCAAAAACATCCATCACTTTGATATCTTGTGCTTCATAGTCGATACCATTCACACTGAACTGCTCTATCGTTTTCGCATAGCTACGTTTTGCTAAATCGACACTAGTTGTCTTCACAGCACCACCACTTAATGCAGCGACTGAAAACGCACCTGTGTAGGAAAACGTATTAAGTACATGATTTCCTTCTGAGTACTTTTCGCGAAGTGCCGCGCGTACATCACGCTGATCGAGGAAGACACCAGTCATTGCTCCGTCGTTCAAATCGACAGCGAAGTTCATACCGTTTTCTTTAACAATGATTGGGAACTCTCCAGGTGTACCTGATACATAGTCGTCCTGATCGATATACTGACCTTTTGTGTCAAAGCGTTTTTTCTCGTAAATCGCTTTTGCATTTACGATTTTGTCGAGTACACCGTAGACATGATGCTTCATCGAATAGATGCCTTCGCTGTACCAGCTTACCATGTAATATCCATCGAAGTAGTCAATGCTCAGACCACCAATGCCATCGCCTTCTCCGTTAAATAAGCGATACGCAGTCGTTTGCGTATTCAATCTAAAGCTATCGCGACGTTCAAATGCAGCTCTTAGGCGAGATTCGAAAAATGCGAAGTCGATGTCTTCTTCTTCTTTTCGCGTCAACACCCAACCGATTCCTTTGTTTTGGTTACCATAGTAGCCTTTAGCGATAAATCGACGATTTCGGTCGATTAGACGAAGCAAGCTACCTTCTTCTGTTAAAACTTCCGGGTTCATGACAGCGTCTTTTAAAATAAGTGGATAGCCTTTCTTTAAAGCGATTCCACTTTTATCATTTACGAGTACATCAATTGTTTTCATATTTTCATCCTTTTCTACGG
The DNA here is from genome assembly GCF_050858885.1 of Sporosarcina sp. A2. Classification (GTDB taxonomy): domain Bacteria; phylum Bacillota; class Bacilli; order Bacillales_A; family Planococcaceae; genus Sporosarcina. The sequence goes on from NZ_CP193898.1 coordinate 2,744,561, forward strand.
ATTTCTATGTCCGTTCGCACATTTTCTTTATTATCGCACGTTTAGCGTTGAATTGCGATTCCTTCCTGGTATTTGTGATTTATAAAACAACTATTGTTACCGTTGTTATACACTTCAAACATCTACGAGGAGATAAAATAATGGTTAGTCTTATAGAAAGTTACGGTATGGACTTACGAACTTTTCGCTTCATTAAAAATGAAGGTTTTGTTTCTGCGAGTACAATTGCGAGTAAAATCAGTGCAGCTCCAATAATCATTTGACCGGTCACGATTTCACGTAGCATCAAAATGGAGAAAATCATGCCCCATAGGGATTCCATTGAGAGAAGAATTGCCGCTTTCGTTTCAGAAACATGTTTCTGTGCTACGGTTTGCAGCAGAAATGCAAGTGTTGTCGAGAACACGCCTAGATAGAGTAACGAGGTCGCAGAGGTAGTTGTGATTGGGAGCGATGCCTCTCCTTTAACTCCTACGACAACCCAGGCAATCACGGCTGCGACTGTCATCTGAATGAGTGTCAATGTTATGGCGTCTTCTTTACGGACAAATTGTCCTGTGTAAAAAATATGGAATGCAAAAAATACTGCACACAAAAGCGATAATACATCTCCAGGATTAATAGAAAGCGTTCCATTTAACGATAAAAGGGCAATTCCCGTCATCGCTATAACGGCACCGACCAATTCAAACGCACTTACTTTCCGACGATAAAGAACAAATGCAATGAAAGGAACAATTAATACATTCACTGCCGTTAAAAATGCATTGTTAGAAGGAGTCGTAAATTGTAAGCCGACCGTCTGAAAAGCAAAAGCGCCATACAAAAACAGACCTAGTAAACCACCTTTCAATAAAACAGACTTAGAAATTCTCAAGAGCTTTTTATGAAACACAACGCCTAGTAAAACGGCACCAATGACAAACCGTCCTGCTAAGATTTGATAAGGACTAAAATAATCTAACGCAATCGCGCTAACAGGGAATCCAGTTCCCCAAATAATGGCCGTAATAAGTAGCCCAATTTCACCTATGTACTTCCGCATCTAGCATCCCCCTGTCTTTGTCTAGTATACAGGGGAATTAGGATTCAAGGATAGGAGAATATAAAAGAACCTTCGGCTTAGTTAACCGAAGGTTCTTCGTGTTACTTTTGTGTTGTACTTGCAGCAGTCGCTGCTCCAGCTAACGCATCATCCCAGTCTGGCGCCTCGACCTCCAACGGTATATTTTCTCGACGTGCCCTAACAGCTGCGAAGAAGAACAAAGCTACTAGGAAAATCGAAATTACTGTCGCACCGATCAATGCCACATCCATTGGTAATCTGAATCCAATTTGAGCATTCAAGATGTAGGTTGTAGTTGCCATAAGCATGAATGCCCCTGGCACAAGTGCAATCCAGTAATTCTTTTTCGCGATGAATAAGTACATTGCTGCCACAAAGAGTGCAATAACCGCAGTTGACTGATTCGCCCATGAGAAATATCTCCATAGAATGTTAAAGTCTACGAACGTTAGTGCAACAGAGATTACGAACAACGGTAATGCAATCCATAAACGACTCAAGATTTTTACTTGTGGTAATTTGAAATAGTCGGCAATAATCATGCGAGCACTACGGAATGCAGTATCACCTGAAGTGATTGGTAAAATGATAACTCCAAGGATTGCTAGTGTTCCACCAACAGCGCCAAGCATTAATACAGATGCTTCACTAACAATCATTGCAGGACCGCCAGCAGCAAGTAATTCGTTCAATCCAACTGGTCCATTGAACAACGCCATACCAGCAGCTGCCCAAATCATTGCGATAACTCCTTCAGCGATCATCATGCCGTAGAAAATTTTACGACCTTGTTTCTCACTTTGTGTTGTACGTGAAATGATTGGTGTTTGTGTCGCATGGAAACCAGACAATGCTCCACATGAAATTGTTAAGAATAGAAGTGGGAAGATCGGTAGGTTATCCGGATGCAAGTTTGCAAGTGTCAATTCTGGAATAGGAGCACCTGTAAAGAGCATTCCTCCTCCAACGCCTAGTGCACTAATGATTAGCAACAAACCAAAGATTGGATAGAAGCGGCCGATGATTTTATCAATCGGAAGCAACGTTGCTAGAATGTAATAGATAAAGATCGCTGCAACGATGAAGCCCATTGCGACCCAACCGTTCATTAAGTTATAAAGTAAGCCTGCAGGAGCAGAAACAAATACCGTTCCAACGAGCAACAATAGTAGCACTGCGAAAGCGTTTACAAGATGTTTCATGAATTTACCGAGGAATTTACCAGCAAGTTCTGGAAGGTGTGCTCCGCGGTTTCGAATTGAAATCATCCCAGTTAAGTAATCGTGTACTGCCCCAGCAAAAATTGCGCCGAGAACGATCCAAATAAATGCAACTGGTCCGTAAAGTGCTCCCATGATTGGGCCGAAGATTGGACCTACACCTGCAATATTCAATAGCTGGATTAAAGAGTTCTTCTTTGTATTCATTGGTACATAGTCAATACCATCCGCGTTTGCATAAGCAGGCGTTTGACGCTCTTCTTTCACTCCAAAAACGCGTTCCACGAATTTCCCATACGTGAAATAACCGATAACGAGCAACACTACCCCAAATAGAAATGTATACATGCAATTCCCACCCCTTTGTCTATTTATCTTCTGTTATCATTTTAGATTAATTATTCTAACAATAGTTAGATTTCACTGTAACATGTCGATATTTCAGGGTGAGATGCTTGTCAGATAACTTAACGTGTTTAGTTAGTGTTCTAGCTTGGCTCGCAGACCTTTCACATAGTTACGACTCACAGACAATTTATCCGTGCACCCGTCGATTTCAAGCTGATATGCGCCATTGAACCAGGGTGATAGACGACTGACATGTAGCAGATTGACTAGGTAACTCTTATGGATACGGTAAAACGAAAATGGAATAAGTCGCGTCTCCAAATCTTTCAACGTCAGTTTCACTTCATGCTCTCCTGCTTGAGTCACAATACGAGTCACATTGTCTTCACGGCAACTATATAAAATGCTGCTAATAGGGACATATACAATCTCACCATCTCGTTCAATTGCGAGTTTACCGAGTTGGTGGATAGAGCCGGATGTTTCTTTGACTTGAATCCGTTTCAACGTTTGTGCAATCTGTTCCTCTTCATAGGGTTTTAACAAATAATCGATTGCATTGACACGGAACGCCTCCGCTGCAAATTGAGGATAGGCAGTCGCAAAAATGATTTTAGGTGGATTTTTCAACTCTTTTAAGACAGCTGCGACTTCAATACCATTCATCTTCGGCATTTCAACATCCAAAAATACAACGTCCGGCTGTAGACGTATTGCCTGCATAATGGCTGAATCACCAGAATCCGCTTCTCCAATGATTTTCACATTCGGATGACGACCAAGTAGAAATATAAGTTCTTCTCGTGCATAGCGTTCATCATCCACAACTAACGCTTGAATGTTAGACGGCATGGTAAATCACCTCTTCTTTCGGAATTGCAAAGCGGACGACTGTCCCTTCCCCACTTGCTGTTGTGAACTGAAGACCTGCTTGGTCGCCAAATGTCATCATTAACCGACGATGTACATTATATAGCCCCATTCCAGTACCAGATTCGGACTCAACAGGCTGATCTCCTAACGCTTTCAATCGTTCAGGGGTTATGCCCTTTCCATTGTCTTGCACTGTAATCACTGTCTCACCATTACACGCAGCAATCATCACTTTCACGATACTGCCCCGAGCCATGTCTGCAATCCCATGTTTAACCGCATTCTCGACAATCGGCTGGAGAGTGAGTGGTGGTATAAGTTGTGCAAGCACAGTCGGATCGACATCAAAGTCAATCGTTAGTTTATCGACAAAGCGAGCTTCCTCGATTTGTAAATAGGCACGCACGTGAGCAAGTTCTTGTTCAAGCGTCACCCTTGCAGCGGTTGTACCTTCAACGTTTTGTCGCAAGAATTTAGATAAAGAAGTCAATAACTGACGTGCCTGATCAGGGTCTGTTCGTATTAGGGAAATGATGACGTTCAATGAATTGAAGAAGAAGTGCGGACTAATCTGCGCTTGCAACGCTTTTATCTCCGCGTCTTTCGCAAGTTCGTGCGCATGGTCTGCAGCTGCGATTTCTAGCTGATCGCTAAGCAACGAGCTTAATCCATCAATCAGTTCGATTGTGACATCTGTAACTGCTTTTTCAGTAGGATAGTACAATTTAAGTGTCCCGACTACTTGATCTCTCTGTTTAAGTGGCGCAATGACAGCCGCGCCGAGTGGGCAATCGGATTGCACACAATGGATGGCTTGGTCATTGGCAACAACACGATTTCCATGTTGGAGAACCTCTTTTGTAATGTGTGTTTGAATTGGACTGTGTGAACGGTGATGATCACTAGCTACTCCAACATGCGCCAAAATTTCATTGCGATTTGTCATCGCAACTGCGCTAGGGGATAGTTCGTTAAAGAGAATTTGACACACTTCGTTGCACGTTTCAGATGTCATACCTTTACGTAAATGTGCGAGTGTTTGGTTCGCGATTCTCAATGTTTTTTGTGCTTGCAAGGCTGTGGCCCTATCCTGTTCACCCATAACGTTATATACAATAAGAAGAAAAATAGCCGTTCCGACACCATTCGCAATAATCATTGGTAGACCGATTGCCTGAACGAGTGACCACGCTTCAGTGAATGGCTTTGAAAGCACTAAGATGAGTCCCATTTGCATCGATTCCGCGAATGCTCCAATCGCAAAAGCCGTGATAGGTTTGACTGTCTTCCCTTTTTTATAGAAATAGCCCGCTATTATCCCCGACAAAATTGTCGACAGTCCGCATGAAAATGCAGTGAAGCCGCCTAGAGTCATTCGATGAAGTCCTGCGATGAGACCCGCGCCAATGCCGAAGCGATAGCCTCCAAGTAACCCTGCAACGACAATTCCAATTACACGAGAATTAGCAATCGCTTCGTCCCCTGCTAGACTCATCGTCACACTATTGAAGTGAAACGTTTCCGTGTTAAAGGCAACCCCTAAATACGTTCCGATAATACCGAAGAACCCGAAAAACACAATGGCGCTTACAGTTTGTTTGCGATCGAGTGTGTCTTGGTGCACGAGCTGTTTGAAGAAACGAAACCGAGTTAAGATGAACGCAACCGCAACAATCGTTCCGACTCGTTCCAACATGATAATTAGTAAGTCCATTATGCTCACACCTCTCAATCTTCTGTCCGCTCAAGTATACTGTATTTTCTGTCATCTCAAAAGAGGAGAATGTACGAATACATTCTCCTCTCTCCAATATTAATCTAAAAAATTCGATACAATACGTTTTACAGTTCCCGATTGTGTGTGTTGCACAGCTGTCCCAGCCCATAACGACACAAATTCTGCGTTGTTTTGAATAGCGGCTTCTTTTCTGATGTGTTTCGTCAAATCGTTTTGATATGGATAAGGTGCAATCGGAGATTCACTCATCTGTGTAATGAATCGATTGTTGATTCCACGAGCCGGTCTCCCGGAAAACACATCTGTAATGACTGTGTTGTCCGAAGTTGCATTCAAAACTGTCTGCTTATATGCTTCTGATGCGCCACTTTCCTCTGTTGCTAAGAGTGCGGTTCCGATTTGCACCGCATCTGCGCCATTATTTATCAGTTCGTTCATTCGCTCACTTGTTGCAATGCCACCTGCTGCGATAATAGGGATATGAACAACATCTCGCACACCTGCCAGTAAGTCATCCAATAAAATAAGAGGACCCACGGGATGAAATGAACCCCGATGTCCACCTGCTTCAGCCCCTTGAATGACAACCATATCGAGACCCGATTTTTGCACTGCAATTGCTTCGTCTACAGTAGTCGCTGTCCCTATCAAAAGTATCCCCGCATTGTGAAGTCTTTCAATATATCCTGCATTTGGAACACCAAACGTGAATGAACAAGCTGTTGGCTTTTCTTCTATAACTACTTCAATCTGTCCATGGAAATCCGGTTCATACATCGGTGCTTTCCAAGACGGCATGCCTAGTTGTGCACCAATTGGTTGGAGTGCTACATATGCTAAGCGCAATTGCTCTTCGTTATATGGAGTGTTATCAGAGACAAATAAATTCACAGAAAAAGGGCTAGGCGTAAACATCTTCACTCGTTGAATTGCGGCACGTGTATCGATTGCAGACAAGTAACCTGCGCCAATTGAGCCTAATATACCCGCCTCTGTGCATGCTGCAACAAATTCGGGAGTCGTCACGCCTGCCATTGGTGCTTGAATAATCGGATGTTGAATGCCTAGAGTTTGTTCGAACTCCATGATCTCCCTCCTATCCATGTTGAGTAGGCTTTTTAATCCGCTAAAATGTCGCACACTCTACCGACTTGTCCATCTTCAAGTCGTACTTTGATGCCGTGAGGGTGATGAGCTGAATTTGTCAGCAAGTCTTTGACAACACCCTCTGTTTTCACACCACTTCGCTGGTCTTTCTTCAAAATAACTGCCACTTTTAGTCCTGGGTGAATATCACTTCTATTTTTACCGTCCATATTTACCACTCCTTTTCTATTAGTTTAACACATGAACGCTCCTGTATTACGAGGCTAGTTTTTTCATAATCTTTCTAGTTGACTATAGATAGTTTATCCCCTAAACTAGTAAATAGTTTAGGGGGTTAACTGATTATGAAAGAGACATTATTAGAAGCAATTGAGTTATTTGAAGAAGTGATGATTTACGGAACCGAGCATTTCTTAAAATCGGTTCAATCACCAATTTGGAAAGAATATTCACCAGAACAGATTCAGACACTCAAGCTATTATCCGCCTATGATTCGTTATCAAACGGTAAGCTAGCAGAACTACAAGGTGTCCACAAAAGTGCAATTACGGCTCGATTGAAGAAGCTCGAAGAAAAAGGACTTATCCGTACAGAACGCGATCAACATGACCAACGTGCAAAAGTAGTGCGGCTGACTGACACGGGCCAAGACGTTCTAATTGCTTCCAACGCTGCCATAAACGAAACGATTGCCTCTCTATTTAATGATGAAATTTCAGAAGAAGAGTTAGTTCAGTTCGTTGGCACGTTCCGGAAACTGAAAGATATTTTACAAATGAGGGAGAATACCAAATGAAAACGATATTGAAATTCAGATGGCCAATTTTCGTTGTCCTACTCGGTCTTGCAGTCGGTCTTCTTTTCGTTGCACCAGACCTTGCGAAACAGGCGGAAGAAGCTGGTTCGTTCCAGTTAGCCGACGATGCCGATTCACAAAAGGCAGCCGATATTCTTGAAAAAGCAGGCGCTTCAGAAGATACGCTTTCGCTCGTCTACGACTTCGACAATGCGGTTTCCAATGAAGACAAAAAAGCAGTTCAGGCGACAGCGCAAGAACTTGAACGAATTGGGAAACCTGTGACCGCTGTCATGGATCCTTTTGAAAGTGAAGAAATTGAGAACCAACTCGTCTCTGAAGACAAAAAGACGGTACTCGTTCCAATCACAGTAGATGGGACGGATGAAGAAATCATCGATCTCAGTAAGAAAATTCGTTCAGAGATTGTACCGAAAGACATGACCGTCTACTTGACCGGTGAAGCGATCATCAACAATGACGTGAACGACAGCGCACAAGAAGGCTTGAAAAAGACCGAAGTAATTACCGTTGTCCTTATCTTCGCTTTGCTGCTCATCGTATTCCGTTCCATTGTCACTCCGATCGTGCCTTTGATTGCCGTTGGGATTACGTATTTACTTAGCCAATCTCTCGTCGCGTTCTTCGTGGACTGGTTCGGTTTCCCAGTTTCCAACTATACGCAGATCTTCCTCGTCGCGATTCTGTTCGGACTCGGAACCGACTACTGTATCTTGCTTTTGAGCCGATACAAAGAGGAATTGATCGAAGGACACGAAATCCAGGAAGCA